>JAAYCL010000016.1 GCA_012729785.1 Chlamydiota bacterium
AAGCGGTTGTACCCTTTTATTTATCCAAGCCCTTCTTGACAATACTAATCTTCGCGGCGCCCCCACCCCTAGGGGTGGGCGGGAGCCAACATCTCTCCGAAAGCCCACACTTTAATCTACATCCCCTTAGGAAGCGGGGGGCGACACGGCGCTGGACGACAAGCCCCGCCCCGTGGTACGATACTGATCGGATCTTCGGTCGGCCCGATACGGCGGTCGGTGGCCGACCCGCGAAAGGAGGGCTCAATGGCCCAGTTGCAGCCGAAGGACAAGGTGCAGTGGCGGGCGGGCGACACCCCGTCGTCGTCGCACCTGAGGACCGGGGTCATCAAGGAGGTGCTCCCCGGCGGCCTCTGTCTCGTGCGGACGAAGGTGGACGGGGAGATGGTCGTCGAGGAGATCAGGATGGCGCGCCTGAAACCCGTCCAGCCCCCGCCGGAGGCCCCGAAGAAGAAAGGCGGCGCCCGCAGGGCCGGGAAGGCCGGGAAGGCCGCCCCCGCGGCGGAGAAGGCCGCCCCGAAGGCGAAGAAGGCCGCCCCGAAGGCGAAGAAGGCCCGCCGCCGGAAGAAGTCGAAGAAGAAGGCCGCCTGACCGGTTGCGCGGGCGGCGGCAGCGCGCCCCCCGGTCCGGCGGACCGGGGGGCGCTCCTTGTCCGGGGAGGAATCCATGGCGAGGCTTCTCGAGAGTCTCGGCGCCCTGAAGAAGGCGATCGCGTCGCGCGGCTGGTTCCGCGACGTGCGCCTCGTCTACCAGGGGTTCGGCCCGCTGGGGGCCTGGATGTTCAGGGAGCTCCTCCCGGTCTCGCACATCGTCGCCGAGTACTACGGGGAGGAGGTGCAGACGTACCTCGAGGAAGAGGACGGCGCGACGGTCTTCTCCGCGGAGAAGGAGTCCGGCGTCCGGCACAACGATTCGACCCTCTTCAACCGCTACTACTACCCCGACCGCGGGGAGGCGATCGCCGCGTCGCTGAACCGCCTCTCCGGCAGGGTCTGCTTCGTCCCGTTCGCCACGACCCCCGGCCTCGAGGAGTTCCTCTTCAGGCACGGCAGCAGGTATCACCTCCTCCAGAACTCCACCATCGTCCAGAACTATTTCGACTACAAAGCGCGCCTCGCCTGGAGCGCGAAGGAGATCGGCATCCCGATCCCGCCCGACAGCCTCGTGACGCTCTTCGGCGCGCTCGACTATCCGCGCCTCGCGGATGCGTTCGAGTCGGGGTTCGTCATCCAGGTCCCCCTCTCGCAGGCGGGCGGGGGGACGCACTTCGCCTTCTCGCCTGACGACTTCGGCCGGATCGTCGAGGAGAACCGCGCCGCGCTCGGACCGCTCTTCGACAAGACGCAGGTGAAGGTGACCCCGTTCCTGCCCGGTCCCAGTCTCAACTGCACCGGCTGCGTCGTCAACGGCGCCGTGGCGCTCTCCCCGCCCGACATCCAGATCGTGGGCGACCCGCACTTCGTGGAGACCCCGGGGCAGTACATCGGCTCCGATTTCGCGCGCAACGACTTCGAGCCGGAGCACCGGAGACGGATCCTCGAGATCACGGCCCGCATCGGCGCCTGGATGGGGGCGCGCGGCTACCGCGGGAACTTCGGCGTGGACTTCCTCTCCACGGTGGACGGAAACAACCGCGTGAAGGATATCTTCGTGAGCGAGGTGAACGCCCGTCTCGTCGGCGAATCGCAGTATATGGCCGACTGGCAGGCGATGGCCGGCAGCGTCCCGCTCACCTTCTTCCATCTCGCCGAGTGGATGAACCTCGACGAGATCACCCCCGCGGAGATCGCCGCCTACAACGCCTCCCTCCCGCCGATCGAGGGCTCGGCGCTCCTCCTCTACACGCGCGAGAAGGGGACCTTCCGGGCCGCGGGGGGGATCAGCTCCGGCATCTATCGCTTCGACGGCGACCGCCTCGTCCGCCTCCGCGACGGGTTCCTCCTCTCCCAGACCAGGTCGGCGGACGAGTTCGTCATCACCAACGGGATCCCCTGGGACGGCCTCGTCCTCGGTCACCCGCGGTACGGCGACTACAACGTATTCCTTTGCTACCTCCTTACCCGGGAGAGCATCGTCCAGCCCGGCAACTGGCGGCTGGTGAACGACAGGTGGCGCAGGCGGGCGGACCTCGTCTACGCGGCGCTCGGCCTCGTCCCGTGCCCGCCGCGCCTCCTCCCCGGCGAAAAGGCCTGAGCCCCGCGCGCGCCTCCCGGGCGCGCGCCGGGGCGAAGGGGGGCGGCATGCCAGGGATCATGAAGCTGCTCGCGGGGATCGTCGTCGCGGCGGTCTGCCTGCGCTGTTTCTTCCTCGTCTTCGAACGCGCCAACCTCTACTTCCCCACCCGAACGCTCGAGGCCGCGCCGGACGAGATCGGTCTCGCCTACCAGGACGTCTTCCTCACCGCCTCCGACGGCGTGAAGCTGCACGGCTGGTTCGTCCCTTCCGCCGCGCGGGGGCGGGCCGTCCTCTTCTTCCACGGGAACGCCGGGAACATCTCGCACCGGCTCCAGACGATCGCGATCCTCCACCGTCTCGGCCTCGCCGCGCTCATGATCGACTACCGCGGCTACGGGAGGAGCGGCGGGCGGCCGTCGGAGGAGGGGCTCTACCGCGACGCCGAGGCGGCCTACGACTGGCTCAGGGCGCGGCCGGAGATCGATCCATCGTCGATCGTGGCCTTCGGCAGGTCGCTCGGCGGCGCGGTGGCGGTGGAGCTGGCGCGGCGGCGAACGGTCTCCGCCCTGATCGTCGAGAGCGCATTCAGTTCGACCGCCGATATCGGACGGGAGGTCCTGCCGTTCCTCCCCGTGCGCCTCCTGGTCACGCAGCGGTTCGACTCGATCGCCAAGGTGGGATCGCTCGCCGTCCCGAAGCTGTTCATCCACGCGCGGCAGGACGAGATCATCCCGTTCTCCCACGGCGAACGCCTCTTCCGGGCCGCCGCGGAGCCGAAGCGGTTCGTCGCCCTTCGGGGAGGGCACAACGACGCGTTTCTGCTCCCGGAAAACGCCTACCCGGGGATCCTCGCCCGGTTCTTCGGCGAGGTTTCCGGCGCGGGCCCCTCGAAACCGGCCACGGAAACCCCTGCCGCCCCCGTGCGGGAGGGAGGGGGGGCCCCGGCGGCGCGCTTGACGCACGGTTCGTAGGGCCGAATCCTGTTCACTTCGCCGCCGCCTTTTGGTATATGCATTCCCCTGAAAAACCGGCATCGACGCGGGAGCAGACGCCATGCGTATCGTGACGTGGGAAGAGCTGTATGAGATGGAGGTGGTCACCCGGGCGCGCGCGTGGAACCGCGTGCGCGACATGGACACCATCGCCGGCATCAATCGCCGGATGCGCTACGGCGGGTACGACGCGGTGATCCGCGAGGCCGACAAGGTCTACGAGGAGGCCATCCGCAAGGCGGCGGAGGCGATCGCGCGCCGCCGCCCGGGCGTGCGGCTGGTGATCGTCGCGGGGCCCAGCTCCTCGGGCAAGACCACCACCACGATGAAGCTCTGCGAGGCGCTGCAGGGGCTCGGGCAGGAGCTGCGGATGTTCGCCCTCGACAACTACTTCTGGAACCTGAAGGACCAGCCGCAGGACGAGTTCGGGGATTACAACTTCGAGACGCCCGAGGCGCTCGATATGCGGCTCATCAACAGGAACCTCACCGATCTCCTGGCGGGCAGGGAGACGCTCCTCCCGGTCTACAACTTCAAGACCGGCATGCGGGAGGCGGAGGGCGTGCCGATGCGCCTCGAGAAGGGGCAGCTCCTCGTCGTGGAGGGGCTCCACGGCTTCCACCGCGACACGACGCGGGGGATACCGCTCGAGTCGCAGTTCCGCGTCTACATCGAGGCGATCTGCCAGCTCAAAGACCGGAAGGGCAACTTCGTCCCTTGGACCGACATCAGGATCCTGCGGAGGATGGTGCGGGACAACCTCCACCGCAACTACACCCCGCTGAAGACCGTCGGGCACTGGCACTACGTGCGGGCCTCGGAGAAGGCGCACATCGTCCCGTTCATCAAGGACGCGGACGTGGTCGTGAACGGCTACCTGCCGTACGAGCTCCCCGTCCACAAGAGGTACCTGTACCGCAGCCTGAAGGAGGCGGTGGAGCATTTCGGGGACGCCAAGGGCAAGGAGGACGCCTTCCGGCGGGCGCAGCGTTGCCTCGGGTACCTCGAGGAGGTGGACCTCCTCGAGGACGACTCCCTCATCCCCCCGACCTCCCTGCTCCGCGAGTTCATCGGCGGGAGCGTCTACACCGGGTGAGGGGCGGCGGCCGCTACTGCAGCACCCCGACCTCCTCGAAGATGCCCGCGGGCGCGGGCTGCGCCTTCTCCCCTGTCGTCGCGTTCGCGGGAGCGGGGGCCGGGGCGGCCGAAGGGCCTTCCGGCGCGGGGGGCGGCTTCAGCAGCTCTATCTGCGACGGGTCGTTGACCCTGATCTGCGGCGCGCCGCGGTACGCGGTCACCTTCCCGGTCACGCGGATCTTCTTCCCCTCGTAGGTCGACTTGACGTCGCCGAACTTCTCCTGGTTGAACACGGCGATGCTCAGCCCGTCCCGGTCCGTCCCCTCGAAGCGCAGGGAGTCGGGGCCGCGCGTGCGCACGCGCACGCCGGAGACCGTGCCCTCGACGACCACCGTCTCGCCCATCCTCCCCCCCGCCTGGGCGGGGGTCAGCGCCCCGGAGCCGGACGAAACCGCCGGCTCCGCCGCCTCTTTCGCCGACGGGACCTCGACGTACGCCCCCTTCCTCGTCCAGTCCCCGTACATCGGGTTGGGGACGATGACCAGGTCGCGGCCGAAGCGGTCCTTCGCCTGCTCGAACGAGACCTCGCCTTCGTCGTACAGGTCGTGGATCTGATCGCCGCAGAGCATCAGGATCTTGAGCGGCGGCAGGGACGTCCCCTCCGGGAGCGTCTTCACCTCGCCTTTCTCCACGTCGTTCCGACGGGCGGTCTTCTTCCGGTCCCGGGCGTATGGGCCCTCGCGCATCAGCACGACGTCGACGGCGAAGCCGAGGTCGGCGAGGTTCTTGATCGTGGCCGCCTTGGTGGGGGCCTCGCGGTTGGTGATGATGACCACCTTGCCGCCGAGCTCGCGCGCGAGGGCGCAGAACTCCTTCGCCCCGGGGAGGGCGGTCGCCTCGGCGCGGTTGCACCATGCATCCCAGGCGCCGCTCGAGTGGCCCGTCCCCGTGACGGTGATCTCCTTCTGGAACTCGACGTTGCAGATGATCGTCTCGTCGGCGTCGAGCACCACGCACCAGGTCCCCGGTTTCTCGGCCTTCGCGAGTTCCCTGAGGCGCAGCCCCGCGTTGGCGTACGCCTGCTGGCAGCACGCCTTGAACGTGTCGGCCGAGCCGACCCAGTGGATGTCGTTGGGGAGCTTCACCCTTTCGGCCGGGCAGGCCAGGGGAACGGCGAGGACGAGGGCTGCGGCGAGGGGGATGCGGAACGGTTTCATCGGCGGCCTCCTGCTGCGATGGACGGAACGAGCGGGGGCCGTCGGTCCGGCGCCCCGGGACACATTCTCACACAACGGCGCGCGCGACTCAACCGAAAAGGATGCCACCCGGGCGGAAGCTTCCCCGCCGCGCCGGATTGTGCTACAGTCGGCGCATGGAGACACGCGGCGAGGAGCGCCGGGACCTCAACTCCTCCGTGGGCGGCACGGGCGGCCTCGGCACCGTCGGCGGCCGGGGGGGCGGCGCGCCGGCCCCCGCGCCCGCGGCGGGGGTCGCCGCCTCGTCGGGGCGCGTGCGCGGCTGCGTCATCTACCTCGCCGGGGACTCGGTCGGCGGCGCGAGCCCGCACGGCCGGGCCCTGATGCGCGCCTTCCTCTACACCCTGACCGAGATCGCCCCCCAGCCGGAGGCCATCATACTCGTCGGGGAGGCGGTGCGGCTCGCCCGGCCCGGCTCGGAGACGTTCGAGTGCCTCTCCCTGATGCAGGAGCAGCACGTCGAGATCCTGCGGGCGGAGATCTCCGTCAGGGAGCTCGGGGAGTCGGAGGCCGCCGCCGCGGGCAGGGCGGTGACGATGCACGTCATCCTGGACCGGCTGCTCCGCGCGGAGAAGGTGATCGCCTTGTAAGGGCGGCGACGGCGGGCCGCTAGAACGGCAGCCAGTCGAACCAGCCGAGATGGAAGAGCTCGCTCCAGGTCGCCGCGGCGAGCGCCGCCACGTAGAGGAAGAGCGCCGAGAGCGAGAGCGCGTCGCGGTGCGCGGCCCCGAACGCGGCGAGGGGTTTCCGGAAGGCCACCAGCGCGACGCCCGCGGCCGACCCCGCCGCCGCGCCCGCGGCGGTGTTTCCCCCGAGAAGCGGTACGGCGCCCGCCGCCCACGCCCCCCCGAGGGCGCACACCGCGACGACGAGCAGGCATATGGCTGCGCCGAGCGCCGCGTCGACGCGCACGGCGAACGGGCGCGCCGGGCCCGTCGCGTTCACGCGGACGGGGCGGCCGCCGCGGCGGCCTTCTCCGCCTCCTCGCGCTGCTTGGCCCTGAACTCCTTCCAGCAGCGGGCGGTGCAGTAGTAGCCGTTGTTCCGGTAGTACCATTTCACGCGGTTCAGCGGCTTGCCGCACTGCTCGCACTTGTCCGGTTTTTCCTTCTTGACCGGGGCCGCCTTCTTCGCGGGCTCCTCATTGGCGGCCGCCGCGCCCGCCGCCGCGCCCTCTTTCTTGACCTCGTCCGTCATAGTCCCGTCTTCCCTCCCTCGTCGACGACCTTGAATACCTTGTCATGAGGCCGCACGCGCCCGGACACCTTGATCCCGACCGCGTCGCCGGGCTTGGCCTCGGCGATGCTCCGGTGTTCGACCTGCATCGACTCGACCTTCTGCCGCTCGTCGGTCGTGTGCCCGGCGAAGCGGATGGTGTCCCCGACGCTGAGCGGGGCGCTCAGCTCGAGCGTGGCGACCTGGATGTGCCCGAAGAAGTGCGTGACCTTCCCGATCTCGATTTCGGCCATGACGCCCACCTCCTTCCGGGTCTCCCACCCCTCACAGTCCCGCGGCACAGTGTAACGCGGAAACCGCCGCGCGGCAAGGGATAAGTGCCCCCCGGGGGGCGGACGCGGAGGGAGGCGCGCCTCAGAGGTAGAAGCCGATGCAGTCCTCGATCGAGAAGGCGAGGTTCGGCACCGGGGAGATGTCGCCTCGCTTCGATCCGACGAAGCGGACCGCCTCGTCGTAGCCGAAGCCGATGCTGCACAGGTACCCGATCACGATCGACGGCGAGCGCCCGATCCCCGCCTTGCAGACCACCAGCACCCCCTGGTGCCGGATATGATCCTTGATCCAGAGTATCGCCTCGCTCATCGCCTCGGGGGAGATGGGGACGAGGTCCTTGAGCGGGATCTTGTGGCAGGTCTTCCCGGCCGCGTCGAGGTCGATCTCCTCGGCGACGTTGAGGATGGCGGTGAATTTTTCGGGGGCGCGCCTGGAGTCCGTGGCCGCGCCCACCGCAAGGCGTTCCAGGACGTGGGTGATCACCGCGCGGCGTCTCCTTGAATGGCAGTTGAACGGCAGTGTGAGACAATCAGTGTACCATATTTCGGGCCGATGCAAAGGGAGAAACGGGCACGGCGGATGCGCGTGGGAAGTCAACCGTTCGATCGCCTGCGGCGCCCCCCCCTCCGCGCAGGCTCGGAAGGCCGCGCGGCGGCGGGGGGCTTCAGGCCGGCGAAAAACCGGTCCATCTCCACGAGCATCGCCGCCGCGTCGCGGGTGCAGAGGGAGACCTCGGGCAGCGAGGAGATGAAGAGGCGCCCGTACCGCCGGGTGTGGACGCGGGCGTCGAGGATGAGGATCGCGCCGGCGTCGTCCCGGTGGCGGATCAGGCGTCCGAAGCCCTGGCGGAACTTGATCACCGCCTGCGGGACGCTGTAGTCGAAAAACGGATCGCCCCCCGCGGCCTCGATCGCCTCCATCCGCGCCTGCTGTATCGGCTCGCTCGGCACCCTGAACGGGAGGCGGGTGAGGATGACGCACTGGAGCGCCTCCCCCTTCACGTCCACGCCCTCCCAGAAGCTGTCCGTGGCGAAGAGCACGGCCCCCTGCTCTCTCCGGAAGCGGTTGAGGAGGGCGGTCCGGTTTTCCTTCCCCTGCCTGAGCGCCGTGAGCCCCAGCTTCGAGAGGCGCGCCTCGAGCCGCCCGTACAGCCGGTCGAGGAGCCGGTACGAGGTGAAGAGGACGAAGGCCCGGCCCCGGCTTATGTGCGTCGCCGCGGCGACGATCTGCTCCAGCATCTCCTCGAACCCCCCGCTGTCCGGCTCGGCGATCCCGCGCGGCGCGGCGACGAACGCCTGTCTCTTGAAGTCGAACGGGGACGGGAGCACGGTGCAGACCAGCCGCTCCCCGCCGTAGCCGCCGAGCCCGACGCGTGCGCGGAAGTAGTCGAAGCTCCCCGCCGCCGCGAGCGTCGCGGAGGTCATCACGACCGTCCCGAACCGATCGTAGACCGACTTCCGCATCCCCTCCGCCACGTCGATCGGCGCGGCGCAGAAGCTCAGACGCTCCCCCCGTCTCCCGCGGGAGAGCTCGAACCAGCGGCAGTGCGTCTCCTCCTCCTTGACGAAGAAGGCGAGCGCGTCGAGGTACTGCGCGAGGCGGCCCCGCATCGCCGCCAGTTCGACGCAGGCCGCCTCGAGCGGTTTCCGGAGCGTGTCGGGGAGGCGCGCGAGGAGCGCGCCGAGCTCCTTCAGATTCGCCGAGAACGAGGCGAGCACCTCCCCGAGCTCCTTGAGGACCGGGAGGAGCGTGCCGCTCCAGAACGCGGAGCCGTACACCTCCGCCGTGACCCTCAGCGTCCTCCCGCCCGGCGGGGCGTTGCCGGCGGAGCGGCGGGCGCCGCTTCCCGATCCCGCCTCCCCGCCCGTCTCCGCGGGCAGCTCGAGGGCGATCCGCCCGAGGGCGCTGTCGAGGTGCGACTCGACCGCGTGCCGGGCCGGGATGACGGTCGAGGCGATCAGCTCGAGCGCTTCGCCCGCGCCGTCCGCCCCCGCCCTCCCCGCGCCCGCCGCGATCCTGGCGGCGATGAACGGCAACAGTCCGCGCGCGCCCTCCTTCCCGCTCTGGAGGCGCCGGAGCAGCTTCAGGAAACCGAACTTCGAGACCTTGAAGCCGAGGTACTCGGTGGCCACCTCCTCGAGGTGCTGCGCCTCGTCGACGATGATCCGGTGGAAGCGCGGGAGCACGGCGGGCCCGTCGTAGCCCTCCGTCCGGCTGCGCACGGCGAGGTCCGCCATCAGGAGGTGGTGGTTGACCACGAGCAGGTCCGCGGACGACGCCTGGCGCCGGGCCTTGTAGAAGAAGCAGTCTGCGTAGTGGGGGCAGTGGATCCGCAGGCACTGGTCCGCCTCCGCGCAGACCTTCTCCCATGTCTCGGGGCGGGGGATGAAGCTCAGGTCCGCGAGGCTCCCCTCCGCCGTCCTGCGCGCCCAGCGGAGCAGCTCCTCCACCTCCCCCTCCTCCTCCAGCCCGGGGAGGAGCTGCCCCTCCTCCCGGGCGGCGGCGAGCTTCCGCAGGCAGAGGTAGTTGCCCCGCCCCTTGACGAGCACCGCCCGGCAGCCGAGCCCCTCCAGGTTCTGGAGGAGCGGCAGATCCTTGTCGATGAGCTGCTCCTGAAGGTTGATGGTGTTGGTGGAGACGACGACGCGTTCCCTGTTCGCCAGGCACCACGAGATGGCGGGGATCAGGTAGGCGAGCGACTTTCCGGTCCCCGTGCCCGCCTCGATGAGGGCGATCCGGTCCTCGTTGAAGGCGGACGCCACCTGCTCCATCATCTGCGCCTGCTCGAGGCGGTACTCGTAGTCCCGCAGCGCCGTCGAGACCGGCCCGCCGGGAACGACGTAGCGGCGCAGCTGCGCGAAGTCGAGCGGCGCCCGCTCCTCCTTCGGCGAGGGCTCCACGACGGCGTAGATGCGCTCGACCTTGTTGTCCACGATGTAGAAGCCCGCCCCGCGGTTTCCGACCTCGGCGGCGATGGCGAGGTCCGCCTTGGAAGGGAGGAGCAGGCCGTCGGGGTGGTTGTGGACCACGACGTCGCCCGCGGCGACCTTCCTGAGGATGGCGGGCACGCTCTCGCCGTCGCCCCGGGCGAGCACGGCGGCCTGCTCGACAAGGAGTTCCGGGCCTGTCTTCCCGAGGAAGAAGACCTCGTTCCCCCCCGCCCCGGCGACGGCCTCCCTGATGAGGAGGGCCGCGGACGGGGAGAGGTATTCCGCGATCTCGGGGGAATCGCTCATGGCGTGGGTAGTATAGCAGGTCGGAGGCCCCGGCGCGCCTGCAGCGGCGCCCGCATGCGGCCCGTGCCGCGGATTCGCGCACGAAACGGGCGGCTGCGCCGGCGTTCGAGGCGTGCGGGAGATGCCGGTACCGCAGTCGCGGGACGGGCGCCCCGGGGGGGCGGGCGGGAGATCAGATGAACAGGCGAAGCTGCGGGTAATACTCGGGGAACCGCTTCTGGAGGATGGCCTGCGCCACGGCGTAGCTCCTGTGGTAGTTCCGAAGACTGAGGTTGTAGGTGTCCCTCATCTGTCGGATCGTCAGGAAGATCGCCGTCTGGAACATCCCCCTGCGAAGTTCGTTCCTGATCTCCTGCTCGAGCTCGGGTGTAAACTCCAGTCTCGGCTCCATTCCATGAGCCCTCCTATATATAAGTTTACACGATAATAGTACGGAATGCAATACTTATGCCGATATTCCTCAACTTGGGATAACGATATTCGCCGATTCCGCCTTCAGTCCGGTGGAGCGTAGCACGCCTGCAGTGGAGGGATAGTTCGGATTATTCCCAGATTGCCCCTTCTGGAAATGGGGCTGTGGGGCATACCTTATGTTTTGTGCTGAGTCAATCGCTTCGGGAGGTGCGCTCAAGCTCCAGTGTTTCTGATCGATAGGCGCATGGTGCGACCCGGGAACGCATAATCGGGCGCATTGCGGAGAAGAGAGGACAAAACGCCATTCTCTTCATGGAATTTCGCAGGCAGGGTCCAATCAGAGGAGTGCGGACGCTTCGGGAGAGGACGTCTCCGCAGCCCGCGCCGGCGAGGGAGCTGCCGATGGGGATCTGTTCGGGGGGTCGGGAAACGGGGACAGGGGTTTTATGCGCTGCGCCGGGATCCGGAGAGGGGCCCCCGCCCCCGCAGATCGCGCCTGTCGGCACGTACGATTCACACACACGGGGCGGGAGGGGATTCCGGCACAGAGGACGGCACGCGGCCGCCGAGAGGTTCGGCGTATGCCCCCGGGCGAGGAGCCGTCGAACCTTACTCGTCGAGAAGCGGCTGCCAGCCGTTCGGGATCGGGACGGCGCAGGTGGCGGCTTCGATGATGCCGCCGAAGAGCCTCGTCATGAACATCCCGCACGCTTCGCCGATGCCGGGCCAGAGCATCGAGATGCTCCTCCCGCTCGCCTGCGCGGCCGCCATCGGCTGGACGTAGATCTCGGTCCCCGCGCGCAGCACGTTCACGACGCCGCGTTTGAGTTTCAGGCCGACCTGCCGCGAATACGGTTTGTCGGGCGCGACGGGGGGCGTTTCCGCCGGCTCGTCGGCCCTCACCGCCGCGGCTTCCGCGGGGACGCCGGGTTCGACCTGATCCACCTCGCCGGCGGCGCAAAGCGGCGCCGCGCACAGGATCGCCAGCAGCACGGACAGGGTTCTCATCGTCTCCTCCTCTGGTTCAAGGCGCCATTGTAGCCGGTCCCGCGGAACGGGGCAAGGGCCCCTTCATTCGCGGGTTCGGCCTCCGTTCGCCGCCGATGGACCGGCCTACCGTCCCCGGCTTCCCGTCAGCGGCACGAAGGCCACCGGGATGATGCGCCGGCGGGTCGTCGCGCCGCCTTTCTTCTCGACGAGCACGAGGTCCTCCGCGTAGTGCCGGCGCTCCACCGGCAGGACCATCCTCCCCCCCTCCGCGAGCTGGTCGACGAGCGGGGGCGGCACCTCCGGGCACGCGGCGGTGACGAGGATCCCGTCGTAGGGGGCGTGCTCGGGCCAGCCGAGGTAGCCGTCCCCCCGCTTCACGCGCACCGTTCCGTAGCCGAGTTTCGCGAGGCGTGCGGCGGCGCTGTCGGCGAGGGAGGCGACGATCTCGACGGAGAAGACCTCCGCCCCGAGCTCCGCGAGGACCGCCGCCTGGTACCCCGAGCCCGTCCCGACCTCGAGCACCCGCGCCCCCGGCCCCTTCAGGCCGAGGAGCTGGGTCATGAGGGCCACGATGTACGGCTGCGAGATGGTCTGCCCGGCGCCGATGGGGAGGGGGCCGTCGTCGTAGGCCCGCCAGGCGAGGCCGGAGGGGACGAACAGGTGCCGGGGGACCCTGCCCATCGCCGCGAGCACGCGGGGATCGGATATGTCGCGCCCGGCGAGCTGCGCGGAGACCATCGCCGCCCGCCTTTCGACGAAGGCGTCCGGGCCGTGCAGGGAGGCGTTGCCGGGCGCGGGGCGCGGCGCGACGGCGGCGACGACGAGGGCGGCGAGGAGAACGGTCATCGAAAGCTCCGGTCCCCGGGGGCGTTCCAGACGCCCTGCACAACGGCGAGAGACCCGGGCGCGGCGCCGGCCGCACGCCGGCGCGAGGGGCGAAGGCTCAGCAGAGCTTCTGGAGCTGGTTGTAGAGGTTGACCAGCAAGGCGTCGAATTCCTCGCGCCCCTGCGTCACGCGGACGAGCATCCCGTGGCAGCGGACCCGGTCGCCCTGCCGAAGGTCGCCGCGCATCGCCCCGTCGTAGATGATGAGCGGCACCGGCGGGCGTTTCTCGCGGTCGATCACGACCTCGTCGAGCTGCACGACCGACGGCATGTAGATCGCGTGCGTATCCTCGCAGACGCGCCCGGTGGCGTAGATCGTCTCCTTGAGCACCTCGATGGTGAACCCCTTGAGCGGCACCTCGCTCCAGTCGGCGTAGACGAAGAACGGGCAGACCAGCACCCCGTGGTGGTGGAAGCGCATCGGCCAGAGCTTGCCGAACTCGATCACCTGCTTGGCGGGATCGCGGGTCACCTCGTAGATATTCCGGACCACGCGCCGGTTCTCCTCGACGGTCCCGAAGAAGACCACGTCGAAGTCCTCGTCGTTGGGGTCGTAGACGCCGTAGGCGAGCGAGCCGGTCGCCCCCATCCGCTCGATCGGGATATCGAGGATGCCGGAGACCTGCTCGGCCGCCTGCTTGATGCGCGGGTACCGCGTCATCGCCGTGCGGAGCGACCTGCGGCAGTTGAAATGGCCGATGAACTGGTCCATCCCGAACTCGAGCTCGTACTCGGCGTAGGCGGGGCGGGCCTTGGCGAGCGTCGGATCGATCTCGCACTGGCGCTCGATCTGCGCCGGGTGCGTGATGTAGATCATCTCGTCGTTCACGAGCTTCTTCGTGATGCACTCGTACGGGCGCCCGTGGATGCTGATCTGCCCCTGCTCGTCGGGGTGGTAGATGATCTTGCCGTAGAGCGCCCCGCGCGGGTGGCAGTACCCCTCGCAGAAGACGAGGCTGTCGTCGCGGCGCATGAAGTAGGTCGAGTCCCAGATATTGGCGTCCAACTCCTCCATCGGGGTCAGGTATTTGTCGATCGTCTTCCAGAAGCCCGGGTACGCCTTTTCCACCTTCCTCCTCCGGTCGTCCATCCCGCTCCCGCGCATCACCGCCGCACCCCCGCCGCGGCCCCGGTGGGGTCCCGGGAGATCGCGATGCCGTTGGTGACCAGCAGCGCGCGGTACGTCTCCGCCGCGGCCCGGATCGTCACGAGCCGCGCCCGCCCCTCGAGGCGGTTTCCTTCCCGGTACTCGCCGCGCACGGAGCTGTCGTAGACGACGAGGGGAAGCGCCTCGGGCGGGGCGCCGTCGACCGACGCCCGCAGCCCGACGACGACCGGGAGGAAGATCGCGTGGCGCTCGTCCTCGACGCGCCCGCGGAAGGCGACCTCCTCCTTGACGACCTCCATCGAGAAATCGGCGAGCGGCGCCTCCCCGGGCACGCCGTAGATGAAGAACGGGCAGATCAGCGTCCCCTCGTACCAGAAGCGCATCGGCCAGGACCGGTCGAACTCGTAGACCCGGTGCGCCGGCTCGCGAAGCCATCCGTCGATCTTCTTCACGATGCGGCGGTGCTCCTCGACGCTCGCGTGTATGGCGAGGTCGATATCCTCGTGCTCGTCGTCCATCCGCCCGTAGGCAAGCGAGCCGGTCACGCCGAGCCGCTCGGGAGGGAGTTCGAAAAAGTCGGCGAGGCGGCTGATCTTCGGCGCGAGCCACGGGTGGAGGCCCATCGCCACCTCGAGCGAGTGCCGGTGGTCGAACCAGCCGGCGCAGTCGTCGAGAGAGAAGAGGACATGGTAGTCGCCGAACGGGGGGATCCCCTCGCGGTTCCGCAGGGCGGGCTCGGCGAGGTAGTGGAGCTCGAGCTGCCGGTCGATCGGGATGAGCTCGAGGTCCT
This sequence comes from Chlamydiota bacterium, assembly GCA_012729785.1. Classification (NCBI taxonomy): domain Bacteria; kingdom Pseudomonadati; phylum Chlamydiota; species Chlamydiota bacterium. The sequence continues at coordinate 14,432 of JAAYCL010000016.1, forward strand.
TCCCCGCGAACCTCTTGGTGGTGTTGGTGTACCGCCGCCCGAAGATCTCGAACGCCCCCTGCGGGTCGGGGTGGTTGATGAGCTTGCCGAGGAACTTGCCGGGCGGATGCCAGTAGCCCTGGGCGAAGGCGAGGCTCAGGTTCTTCCTGAGGAAATAGGTCGAGTCGACCACGCGCTCGAACCGCTCCATCGGGAGCAGGTACCGTTCGATCGTCGACTGGAATCTGTCCTGCATTCGGTTCGAATCCCCCGCTTCTCAGGCGGTCGCCCCGGGGGCCTTTTTGATCTGGGTGCTGACGGTCACCAGCAGGGCGGGGAACGCCTTGCCCCGCTCCCGCACCTTGACGAGGCGCACGCCGTCCATCGCGAGGCGGTCGCCGAGGCAGAACTCCCCGCGCAGGGAACCGTCGTAGATGATCAGCGGGAGGTCGCCGTGGGGTTCGCCGTCGATCGTCACCCGCTCGAGCGTGAGCAGCACCGGCATGTAGATGCCGTGTGTGTCGTCCTTGACGCGCCCTTCGGCGCGCACCCCCTCGCGGAGGATCTCGACGCCGAATTCACGGAGCGGCGCCTCCTCGCGGTCGAGGTATTCGAAGAACGGGCAGATCATGATGTCGCGGTGGTAGAACCGCATCGGCCAGAACTTTCCGAATTCGATCACCTTCCGCGCGGGGTCCTGCGTGAACCTCCGGATCCGCGCGATCACCTCCTCGTTCTGGGCGACCGTCCCGTAGATGCACAGATCGACGTCGTCCACCGGGTCCTCGAGCCTCCCGAACGAGAGGGAGCCGGTGACCCCGAGCCGCTCGACCGGCACCTCGAGGATCTCGCTCGCCTTCCCGACCGCCTCACGCACCTTCGGGTAGTCCTCCATCGCGAGGACGAGCGATTTCCGGTGGTCGAAGTAGCCGGTGAAGTCGCTCAGGGGGAGTCGCACGTGGTACTCGGCCCAGCAGGGGAGCGGCGCCTTCGGGTCGAGCGTCGGGTCGATCTCGAAGTGGCGCGCGAGCTGCCGGTCGTGCGGGATGAGCTCGAGCCTCCCGTCCACGACACGCTTGATCGTGGTGTCGTACCGGCGCCCGTGTATGTCCATCCATCCGTCCTTGGCGGGGAAGTAGATGATCTTGCAGTAGAGCCCGCCCTTCGGGTGGCTGTAGCCCTGCGAGAAGACGAAACTCCCGTTTTTCCTGAAGAAGTAGCAGCAGTCACCGGGCCCCTCCCGCAGCTCCGAGATCGGGACCACGTACCGGCGTATCGTTCGATCGAAAAGGTCCTGAACCATCGTTGCACACTCCGCTCCGTCCCGAGGGTCGATAATAAAAAGGCCCCATCGTGGGTGCATTGTCCCCGATGAAGCGCATCACTGTACCCCGTCCGGCATCGGCTGTCAATCTCGTTTTTGGCGTGATCGCCGTTCCGGGGATCTAAACCGAAGTGTGGGCTTTCGAGGGAGAGGACACCTCTCCCCACCCCCGAGGGGGTGGGGGAGCGAGGCAAGGGGATGTTCTTGTCAAGAGCGCCGCGACGCAGACAAACGGGTACAACCGCTTCCGACCAAGAAAGGAGGTTGTACCCGGTGCGGCAACTGCACTTCGAGAGAGATTCCATCGGATGGGACGGGGAGTTCGAGAGGATGATGCGCGGGATGTTCGCCGTTCCGGCTCCGCCGGGGGCGTTTTCCCTTTTACACCGGCGCGCCGCGTGGTACAATCTGTTCGGATCTTTGAAGACGGTGAGGGAAAGCGGTGAGAAGCCGCTGCTGCCCCCGCAACTGTAAGTGGCGATGCAAAGAAGCGCCTGTCACTGGCGCGGTGGATCGGCAGGGTCGACGGTGCAATGGAGCGACCCCGCCGGTTGCCGCCTCGGGAAGGCAGGCGCGCGACGGTGCCACGAGCCAGGAGACCTCTTGGGACGACTTCTTCGGGCGGAAGAAGGCCATGGGCGTGCCACGGCCGATACCCCTCCTGGGGGAGTCGGCTTTTTTCGTGCCGCGGGGAGGCGCGAAAAGGAGGAACGGATGAGATTCACCATCTGCGTCACGGCGGCGCTGGCGGTTGCGTGCGTTGCGGGAGCGGCGCGCGGCGAGGGGCCGCTCTCGGTGTACGCGAACGCGTCGCTCGTGCAGAACTTCGCGGGCGGCTTCGACTACCTTCCGAACGGGGACCTGATCGGGATGTACAGCGACCCCGCCATGGTGAAAAACGCCTATCTCGGCATCATCGACGCGAACGGGGACGGGGATCCGGCTGTGGTGAAGAAGGTGCACGCGTTCAAGGAGCCCACCTTCGGCATCGCGGTGGACGTGAGCCCCGACGGCATGAGTGTGCTGTTCGGGGAGAGCTCCTATGACCCGGTGACCACGCAGTCCAGGTATGCGCTCTACCACGGACCCGTGAACGGACAGACATTTCCGGTGATCGACCCGGCGGAGGGAAGCCTCGAGGGGGCGTACGACATCGTCTTCATCGACGCCACGCGCTGCTACATCAGCGCGAACCCCGGCGACTTTTCCGCGACGACAAACAAGATATGGCGGCTCGACCTTGAGACGAAGAGCGCCACCGAAGTCGTCTCGATCGAGGGGACCTATTCCGGGCCGATCGACGTGGACAAGGAGGGGAATCTGTACTATGTCAGGGGCAAGGCGAACTACCCGCCCCGGCGGGGGGACTTCACGCTCATGAAGTTCGCCGCCGCCGCCCTCGACGAGGCCGCCGCGGGCGATGCCGACCAGAAGCTCGACGCCGGCGATGCAACGGTCGTCGCCGAAAACCTCGACGGGGGGCAGGATGTGGCGTGGCATCGGTCGGGGGCCGTCTTTGTCTCCGACGCGAACAACCGCGCCGTGTACGAGGTCGCGCCGGACGGAACCGCCTCCAGGTACGCCGAGGCCCCGGGCAGGTCGGGAGAGGGATTCTGGTTCCTCGCGATCCGCAACCCCGCCTCTTCCCGGTCCGCGGAGGTGCCCGCGCGGGACGAGATCGCCGCGTCCTGGCAGCCGATCTTCGGCACGGGCGAGCCCGACGTGATCCGGCTATCCCCGCAGGTGTATGTGGGCGAGCGGCTGCTCCTCACCGCCGCCGTCGACATCCCCGGGCCGGTCTGGATCCCGTTCGACGCCTACGTGGTGCTCTCTGGCCCCGGCGGGATCTTCTATTCGGCGTTGCCGGGCGGCGGGGTGGGGGAGGGGATCCGGGCGTACGCCGAGGGGCTCCCCGGTCTCGCGGAGTCGTTCCTCGGCCGGATCCTCGACCTGCCGGTGCCCGACGGAACGCCGAAGGGCCCGTGGACTGTCTATGCGGGGTTGATGCCGGCGGGGCGGGCGCCGTCGCCGCAGGACGCCCTCGCCCTGGACACGGTCGTGCTCACGGTCCGCTGACGCCCAAAGTTATCCACAGCCCCAGGGCACACTTAAGTGTGCCCTGGGGGGGGATTTTTCCGGAGTGCGCCGCAACTCACTTCGGGGGAAGTCGTTAGCTCTATTTTTCCCACTCGCCGAGGAGGCGGCGCTTCTCCGCCTCGGTCTCGTAGGAGGGTTTTGCGTCGGAGGCGGGGGGAGGCGGGGGGGCCCCGGGCGGCCGCATCCCCTTCCAGTGCCGCACGAAATCGCTGGACCGGACGAGCTTGGCCCCCATCGACCGGACGCTGCCGCCGACCGAGCGGTCGTCGGTGACGACCGTGATCGAGGCCCTGCGCGGCGATTCCTCGACGATCCTGCGTATGTGGGCGTCGGCATCCGTCGCGAAGCGGACCTTCAGATTGGGGAGCACCTGCTCGAGGCCCCCGCCCGCGCCGCTGTCCCAGACGAGCGTGACGAGGATCCTCTTCGCGCAGTAGCGCGCCGAAAGCGCGCGCGTGAGCGCCTCGCGCTCCCGGTCGCCCGCGCCGCCGAACGCCTTGTAGGCGAGGTTGCAGCCGTCGATGACGATCTCCTCCACCCCGATCCCCCTTCCGGCATGCAGTATACCCGATCCACGCGGGAGCTCAACCCGTTCCCGAAGAGCGTGCGCGGTTTCCGGTTGGCCGCGCCGCGGACACGGCGGCGTGGCGCCGATATCTTGCGTCTCAGGGGCGAAATCCACTACACTGTGTCTTGTGCGTGGCACGGTAACCTCTCCTTTCTTTCTTGGTCGATTGAACCGGAGAGGATACCTTTTTCGGCTCATGACGGAATTTTGTGAGCCCAGGCCCATGGTTGGAAGCGTCCCATCCATGGGGTACAGGTTTGTATGATCTTGAGTTTCATGTACTCCTCGTCCCGATAGCCATAGGCACGACGG
>JAAYCL010000017.1 GCA_012729785.1 Chlamydiota bacterium
ACAATCCAGTGCTTCACTGATACTCAGCCCGGCTGGCAAGAGAAGAGCGTGGAAGTTCAGTGCAGGGGGGCAGGCCTTACTGGCAAGGTGTCTTTACGCTTGCCTTCTGCCTACATAGGTGACCCCGGCCGTTCTCCTCAGCCCTTCTTGAGCGGCAGCACCCCCGCGAGCTCCCCGATCACGTTGACGAGCTCCGCGTTCTGCGGCACGACCACCTTCGCGTTCGCCGCGAGCGCCTTCTCCACCGCCTCGAGCTTCCGGAGCACCTGCGCGTTCCCGACGAAGTACCGCTCCGCCGCCTCGTTGACGAGCCGTATCGCCTCCGCCTCGCCCTCGGCCTGGAGGATCCGCGCCTGCTTGATCCCTTCGGCCTTCTTGATCTCGGCCCGCTTCTGCCCGTCGGCGGCGGTCTCGGTCGCGGTGGCGAAGTCCACGGCGGCGATCTTCTCGTTCTCCGCCTTCACCACCTTGTTCATCGTCTCCTGCACATCCTTCGGGGGGTCGATCTCCTTCAGCTCCGTGCGCACGATCTCGATCCCCCAGTGCTGCGTCTCCATGCAGAGGGTCTTGTGGAGTTCCTCGTTGATCTTGCCCCGCTCGCTGTTGGCGGATTTGAGGGTCAGCGTGCCGATGATATTCCTGAGCGTCGTGCGGGCGAGGTTCACGATCTGCCACTCGTAATGGTGCACGTTGTACTGCGAGTTTTTGACGCTCTCCTCGTCCTGCCGCACCTTGAAGTAGACCTGGGCGTCCACGCGGGCGTTCAGGTTGTCGTTGGTGATGATCTCCTGCGGCTGGGCGTCCACCATCTGCTCGGTGACGTTGACCTGGAACATCCTGTCGATGACGGGGATGATCCAGTGGAATCCCGGCTCGGCGAAACGGCGGTACCTGCCGAGGCGCTCGATCAGGCCGCGATGCGTGGGCCTGACGATGCGGATGCCCATGAAGAAGAGCACGACGGCGACCATGAAGACAGGGACAAGGATCATCCGGCCCTCCAATTCTCCGCGCACGGCGCGCGGGAACGCCTCTATCTCCCCGCATCCGCCTCTGGCGCCGCGGGGGCGCCGCCAGCCTTCGCCTCGGGCGCCGCGGGCTCGTCGGGCGCCGCGGGGGCGCCGCCGGCCTTCGCCTCGGGCGCCGCGGGCTCCTCGGGCGCCACGGGGGCGCCGCCGGCCTCAGCCTCGGGCGCCGCGGCCCCCTGCGGGTCGCCGCTCTGCGCCGGTGAGAATGCCTGCGGAGCCGGGCGAAACTCCTCGGCGGGGTATTCTATCTTCGCCTCTGTGCGAAGCTTCTCGAGGTACTCCCGCGCGGCATTCCCCTTCCTCTGCTGCGTGAGGAATTCGGATATCCGCGCGGAGGCGTTCTCGAGCGACGCCTTCTCCGGCTCCTTCCGGTCGGTCACCTTGATCAGATGGTAGCCGAACGGGGTCTCGACGACCTCTCCGAGCTCTCCCTTGGGCTGCGCGAAGGCGGCCGTTTCGAACTCGGGGACCATCTTCCCCTTTTCGAAGAAGCCCAGGTCCCCGCCGCTCTCCTTGCTGGGGCAGTCGGAGTTCGCCTTCGCGACCTCGGCGAAGTCGGCGCCTCCGGCGATCTTCTCGCGCAGGGCGGCGAGCGCCGCCTTCCTCTCCGCCTTCTTCTCGGGGGGATCGTCGGCGGAGACGGCCAAGAGGATATGGCTCGCCCGGACCCGCTCGGGGAGGTCGAAGCTGGAGACGTTGGCCTCGTAGAACTCCTTGATCTCCTCCGCGGTCGGCTCCGTCCCCTTCGGCAGCTGCCGGTCGAGGAGCTCCTTGATCACGAGGTTCTGCGCGATGTCGCGCCTGAGCTCCGCCTCGCCGACGCCCATCGCGGAGAGCTGCTCCTTCATCTTCTCGGGATCGGGGAACATCTTCACGACCTTCTCCATCTGTTCCTCGACCGCCTTCGGGTCCGCAACGACCCCCTTCCGCTCCGCCTCCTGGACGAGAAGCCTCTGGTTGACGAGGTTTTCGAGGGCCTGTCTCCCGAGCGCGGTCTTGATCGAGGCGCGCTGTTCGTCGGAGACGCCCGCCCCCATCTGTTTCGTGAAGGCGTCGGTGATGCGGTCGACCTCCGCGCGCGGGATCGGCGCGCCGTTGACGACCGCGGCCGCGCCTCCCGCGTCCGTCTCGGCGGCCTCCCTCATGCCGCACCCCCCGCCCGCGAGCGCCGCCGCGCAGGCGCACGCCACCGCGCACCCCAGGTACCGCTTCATCGTCGCCGTCCCTTCCCGGGCGCCGCGTGGCGCCCGCGTTGTTCGATGCTCAACGCCCCTTGAGCTTCCTCACCGTCTCCGGCGTGCCCGCGGAGTCGAAGCTGGGCGGTACGCGCAGCTCGCAGCGCATCTCGAGCTTCTTGAGCGCCTCGTAGCTGCTGTACCTGCCGCCGCACCAGTCCGTGAGATGCCCGTCCACGAACCACGCCCTGACCACATGCGTGGTGGGGACCTTGATCCAGCCGTAGTCGTCGAGGTAGTTGGGGATCCCCATCGACTCCCTGGAGTAGTCGATCGCCTGTACGAAGCTGTTCCCCACCTTCTCGTGGTAGATCGCCTTGGGTTGGCCGTACAGCGCGGTCACCTCGTCCTGGGTCATCCCCGCCTTCAGTCTTTCCGTCCGCAGCGTCCCGCAACCGCAGACGACCGCCGCCGCGAGGACGACCGCCGCACGCACCGTCGTCTTCATTCGATCCTCCTTTCGCGCCTCGCGCAGTGTAGCACACCCCCCGCCGCCGCGCCAAGCGCGCAGTTCCCCGTTTCTACTCCTCCGTCGCCAGCGACACGTCGTAGATCCCCGCCTCCTGGCAGGCGTTCAGGACCGCCACGATGTTCTGGTGGTACGCCTGCGCGTCGCCGCGCACGAAGACGCGGGGCTTCTGCGCCGCCGCCAGCGTCTCCTTGAGCCGTTTCGGCAACTCCTCGACCGTGACCGGCTTCTCCCCCATCGTGATCGTGCCGTCCTTCGCCACCGTCACCGCGATCGGCTGGATCTCCATCGACACCGCCTCCGAGGATTTGGCCTTCGGCAGGTCCACCTGGAGCTCCCGCTGAACCCGCTGGAAGGAGGTGGCGACCAGAAAGAAGACAAGCAGGTTGAAGACGACGTCGATGAGCGGCGTCAGGTTCAGCTCATCCCCCTCCGTCCACTTCTTCCGCACGAGTCTCATCGCTCGCCCCTCCTCTCGAACAGGTCCTCGAGAAACGCCCGAAGCGTGATCTCCATCCGCTCCGAGACCCTGCCCTCGAGGATACCGCGGAAGTAATGGTAGAAGGCGAGCGTGGGGATGGCGATGAGGAGCCCCGCGGCGGTCGTGATGAGCGCCTCCGAGATGCCCGCCGCGAGGAGGTCGGCCCTTCCCAACCCGGACTCCGAGGCCACCACGTTGAACGCCTTGATGATGCCGAAGATCGTGCCCAAAAGCCCCAGGAGCGGGCTGATGTTCGAGATCACCAGGAGCGGCCTGATCCGCAGGGCAAGGTCGTCCATCTCCCGAGCGCCGAGATCCTCCACGGTGCTCCGGATCACCGCGTTCGAGATCGACGGTCGTTCGTTCAGCGTCAGGGCGACGGTGAAGACCGAGGCGGCGGGGTTCCGGTGCTTCCGGCAGTACGCCATCGCCCGGTCGAACTCCCCCGCCGCCACGAGCGCCCGCACATGCTTGACGAACGGGAGCGGCACGATGCGGTCCGGGCGCATCATGATGAACCGCTCCACGGCGAACCCGAGCGCCAGGACCGAGCAGGCGAGGAGCGGCCACATCAGCACTCCCCCCCGCTCGAACTCCTGAAACCTCAGAGTGAACCACGAATCCGCCGCGCAGCACGCGGGCGCCGCCGCACACAGGAACGCCGCCAGTGCCGACAGTTGCCGCATCGACCTTCTCATCTCATTCCCCCCTTCCGTTGTTCCCCGCCGCCCGCGGGGCGCTCAGGAGCCCCGGCCGCCGCGGGCTGCTGTCCCGCACCCGCCGATTGTGCCTTCTTCTCCGCCGACGCCACCGTGAACCCCGGCCCCCGGAACGACCAGGCGGGGACGAAGACCACCCGGTCGAGTTCCTCCGGTTCCGTTTCCGATTGCGCGAAGTACCGTTCCTCGGCCGCGATGATCGCCGCCACGGCCGCGGCCGAGGGAGAGAGGTAGGAACGCGGCGGACCGTCCGTCGGCTCCTCCAGCGATACGGCCCCCGGCCCCGCGGGGGGCATCGGCGGCCTCTTTCCCCTCCGTTTCACGCCGACGCGCGAGGCGAGGTTCCGCATCTGCCCCTGCGTGAGGAGCCACTCCGAGGTGAAACGGAGGTTGAAATCGGTCACCGGCCGGCTCCCGTAGCCGACCTCCATCTTGAAGACGTCCATGATGCGGCCGATCTCGAAGTCGGAGCATTTCCTGAGGTCGATCACCCGCCGGTAGCCGACCGTCCCCTCCTCGGCCAGCGCCTCCTCGACGCGGAGGGCCTCCGAGGTTTTCGAGACCCAGGTGCGCGCCATCGTCTCCCGATCCTGGAGCATCTCCCGCAGGCGCGTCTCCTTTGCCTTGACCGACTTCTCGGCGATCTCCGGGCTGAGCACGCGCGAGAGCTTCCGCCGTATCTCCTCCGCGCCGTAGACCGGCCGCCGCACCGGGGGCTTCTCCGCCGGCTTGGCCTCGGGCGCCTTCAGCGGGGCCGGGGCCTTCACCGGGGCGGCATCCCGCGCACGCGGCCTGAGCGTGAGGGAGACGCGCCTCCCCCCGGCCGGCCTCACGCGGGGCGGCTTCCCGAACCAGCGGGGGCCGAAGGAGAAGAGGAACGCAAGGTGCACGGCGAGCGAGGCGGCGAGGCAGACGAAGAGGATCCTGCGGCGCCGCCGCCTCTCCGCCTCCCGCCACGACCGTTCCCGCCCGCCCGTCTTCGCCTTCATTCCTCCACCCACTCCTCCGCCTCCTCCGCCTCCTCCTGCCCCACCTTCAACTGCTCCTCGGCGTCGTCGACGACCTTCCCCGCCCGCTCTATGGTTTCGGTCGCCTTCTCCTTCGCCTCCTCGTACTCCGCGCGGTCGAAATGATCGCGCGCCTCCGCCATCAGATCCCTTGCCTCGTCGAGGTCTGACCGAAGCGTATCGAACTCCTCCTCGAGCTCGTCCTCCGTCTCCTGCACCGAATTCTCCGCCTCGGTGATCGCGTTCTCCGCCTCCTCGATCTCCTTCTCCGCCTCCTCGCGGAGCTCCCCGGAGATCCCGAGCAGCTTCTCCGCCTCCTCGCGGGCCGCGGTGGCCGTCTCGAGAGCCTCCTGCGCTGCGTTGTTCGCCTCCTCGGAAGCCTCCGCCTCGACGAACCCCTCCGCGTCGCCGACAAGATCCTGCGCCTTCTCGAGGAGATCGCGCGCTTCGCTCATGTCGACCTGCTCCCCCTCGCCGCGGTCGATCAGGTCGGAGGCGACCTCGATCTCGTCGCGCGCCTGGTCGAGCAGGTCCTGCGCGTCGCCTCCGCGGTCGTCGCCCCGCGCCGCCGCCCTGAGATTGAGCTTGTCGGCCAGCGACCCCCTGAGCCGCGCGATCTCCATCCCCGGGAACTCGTCGGTCAGGCCGAAGTAGAACGCGATCTTCTTCTTCAGCACCAGGTCGGCCCCGTCGATCTCCAGGACCCGGTGCTTCAGGAGGTCCCTGAATATCCGGTCGATCCTCTGATAGCCGCGCTGCGACGTCTCGTACCAGGTGAGGGCGATGAGAAGCTGCGCACGGTCCTGCAGGTCATCGTCCGGATCGGCGTCGAGGATCTCGTCGCACCGCGCATAGACCGACTTGGCGTCGCCCGTGAACGACGCCTCGTACGCGCCGCGCAGGAGGAGCAGGAGGGCGCCACGCTGCTGCGCCTTGCGCTGGGCGTAGAGGTCGAGCATCCTCCCCGCCTGCGCGGCCATCGTGCTCTTGGCGTGCCTCTCCGCGACCGCGCGGAACTGTTTCGCCGCCCCCTCGAGGTCCCCGGCCTCGTAGAGCTCCCTCCCCTTCGCGAAGAGCCGGATCGCCTCCGCCTCCCGCGCGGCCCCGCGCACCGTCCGGTCGCCGGGCGCCCAGTGCTCGCTCACCGCGAGTGCGCGGGACGCGGCGTCGACATCGCCCCCGGCGATCGCGTCGACGGCCGACTGGAACAGCTCCTCCGACACCAGGGCGTCGGGGGGGATCCCTTGGAGCGTCTCCACGATCTGCGCGATCCGCGCCTGGCCCATCTTCCGCAGGCCGCTCGCCCCTTCCGGGATGGCCGCGTAGAGGGCGGCGGCGCGCATCAGGAAGTCGTACGACGCGAACCGCTTCTTCTCGAAGCGGGCGTTGCCGGCGGCGGCCTCGAGCCGGTTCGCCTCGCGGTAGACCTTCCAGGCGTTCTCCGGCACGTCCAGATCCCGCAGCTCGTCGAGGCCGTAGAGCGCGCCGAGGCGCGAGAGCGTCCAGTCGGAGCGGTATCCCTCGCGCAGGAGGAGCCCGAGGACGATCCGCGCGCGGTCGGTGCGGCCCTGCTCGATGCTCGACCGGGCGAGCGCGGAGAGGGCGGTGAGGAACAGCGCCTTCTGCTTTTCGCTCGCCGGGGAGCGGATCTCGATGCCGGCCGCCGCCATCAGTTTCTCGAGCGCCTCGAGTTCGCGCACGGAGGCGTACTGCTCCATCGCCGCCTCGGTCGAGTCGATCCTCGGCGGGGCCGCGTCCCCCGCGATCAGGCGGTACGCCGCAGCCGCGTCGTCCCGCATCCCGCGCCGGAGGTAGAAGGTGCAGGCGTCGCGATGGAACCCGTCCCGGGCCGAGGGGGTCACCCGCGCCTTCCGCGGCGTTCCGACGGTCGCCAGCGCATTGCGCATCAACGACGCCGCGTCGCGCACGGAACCCGCGGCCGCCTGGCGTACGATGACGTTGTAGCCCCGCCCGGAGAGATACTGCGCGCGCACGGGCCCCGCCCATCCGGCGGACCGTTCGAGCGCGCCCTTGATCGCCGCGGCCGGGTTGGCGAGGAGCCGCGGCGGGGGGGGGGACACGGCGACGTCGTCGGGGTGGGCGGCGATGTCCGCAAGGAAGCGCGCGCGCGCCTCCTCCCTGTCGGGCGGACCCCACGAGGGGAGCGGGGACGCCGCCTCGATCAGCGTCCGCGACAGGACGCCGAGGCGGTAGACCAGGTACGGGGACGGCCCGGCGGCGAAGAGGGCGCGCAGCAGGGCGACCTGCGCCGCGAGCGCCTCCGAAGCCGGCCCCGCGGCGTCCACCCCCGCGATGCCGGCGTAGGCGAACGCCGTCGACGGCGTCGCGTCGAGCCCCTCGCGGTAATATTCCGGCTGCGCGCGGAGGAGCGCGGGGACGGGCCCGTCGAACCCGGCGAGCGCCGCCGAGGCCGCCCGCTCGATGAAGGCGTCCGCGCCGAACCCGGGCGCCACGGAGAGGAGGAGGGCGCAGGCCGCAACGACGGCGACGCGTGCGGCGGGCGCGGGCGGCGGGTTCATCGTCCCCCCGTCTGCGCCGCCCCGCCCGCATCCGGAAGCGGTCCTGTGGTATACTCGGGACGGTCGCGGGATGTCATGGGATGCGCCCTATGGTATCCGATAGGACCGGGGTTTGAAATGCCAAACATGCATACCGACCTCCCGCGTCTCCTCGACGGCGACAAGGCGGAGTGGGACGCGTTCGTCGACCGGTTCACCCCGGTCATCTGGGCGGCGGTGAAGGGATCCCTCTTCGCCCACACGGGCGCGGTGAACGAGGAGGACGTGCGCGACCTGGTCCAGGCGGTCTTTGTGCGCCTGGTCGGACGCGACTTCCGTCTGCTCAGGACCTACGATCCGCGCCGGGCCTCGCTCGTCACCTGGCTCACCATCGTCGCGCGGAGCGTGGCGATCGACTCCCTGCGGCGGCGGCGCCTTTCGACCGTTTCAATCGGGGAGGCGGCGCTCGAAATCCCGGCGCCCCCGCCGGTCTCCAACGCCGGGATCGAGCTCCCCGAGGGGCTGCTCTCGCCGCGGCAGAAGCTGGTCCTCCACCTCCTCTGCGACCGGGGAATGGAGCCGTCGGAGATCGCCTCGATCCTCGGCGTGAACGCCCAGACGGTGCGGAGCACGGTGCACAAGGCGGTCGTGAAGCTGCGGAGGCAACTCAAGGAACAGCGATGATCAACGCCCGCGGCGGGGATGGTCGGGCCGGTCGGTGCGTATAACATCCGGAGGATGCCGATGAACGGAACGCGTGACGAATTCCGCGAGGAGCGGGAGCTCTGGAAGCGGGTAAGGGTCCCCGAAGCGGGGGCGCCCTCCGCCTGTCCGGGGCCCGCCGAGCTCGCCGCCTATCTCGACGGGGCGTGCCGGCGCGACGCGCGCAACCGGATCGAGGAGCATCTGCGGCTCTGCCCCGCCTGTGTCGGGGCGGTGGCGGAGCTCCGCCGCCTGCTGCGCGCGGGCCCCGCGCCCGCCCCCGCCGCGGTCTTCGAACGCGCCAAGGGGCTGGTGGCGCGCCCGCCGGTACACGGCAGGGACGGCGACCTGTTCGCCGCCTTTCGCGGCACGCTCGCCCTCCTGCGGACCGGCGCGGCCTGGGCGGCCGCGGCGGCGCTCGTCGTCTCGGCGTGCGCGGCGGGGTTCACGATGGGGCGGGAAACGTTCCCCCTCCCCCGCGCGGCGGGATCCGCGCAGATGTCGCACCTGAACCCGGACGCCGTCTCCGCGGAGTTCGGCCGCCTGGAACAGCCATTCCTGGGAGGTGAGTTGTCATGAGACCGGCGTCAAGAAACCTGCTGTGCATCCTCCTCCTCGTCTCGGTCGGGTTCAACCTGTTCTTCATCGCCGGCTACCGCCGCGCCCGCTCGACGCTGGACAAGCTGAAGTCCGACAGGGGCTACATCCAGCTCCTCTCCCGCACGCTCCATTTCACCCCGGAGCAGGAGGAGAAGCTCGTCGAGATCAGGCAGCGGCTCCAGGAGGAGACCGCCGAATTCAACCGGTCCCACTCCCCGGAGATAGACGCGTTCTGGGATGAGGTGGTCAAGGACAACCCGGATCCCGACAGGATACTGGAACTGGAGCAGTCCCTCGCCGAGAAGCGGATCGAGATGCGGCAGCGCATGGTCGGGCTGATCCAGGAGGCGTTCGGTTGCCTCACCCCCGCACAGCGCCGCGATTTCGCGCAGATGATCAAGGAGCGCAGTTTCCTGAAGCAGCTCTGAGGTTTCGTTTGGGAGCCCCGGATGGGGGCACGGGCGATCCTCCCCTGCGGCAGGGCGATGCCGCCGCCGGGCGTCGAGCGCGCTCCCGAATCCGATCGTCCGCGAGGCGAAACCGGCACCCGCGCCCCCCGGAGGGGGGGAACGCGTCGCCCGGAATCCGCGCTAGATCTACTTCAGCGCGAACGGCGCAACGGCCAGCAGGAACGCGTCGCCCGGGCCCGTGATCGGCTGCTCGGGAGCGAAGAAGCCCACCATCACCGAGCAGTTCCCCCTCGGCGCGCCCGGCGGTACCGTGAGCGACATGAAGGGATAGGTGAACCCCGCGGGCAGCCCGTGTACATTCGTCGCCAACGGTTGAATCCGCGGCGACAGCGTTATCGCGTCCAGCATCGACCCATCGGGCAGATTGACCACCGCGTAGGCGTTGAACGTCCTCGCCACCGCCCTGTTCAGTCTGAATGTCGCCGCGAACGGACTCCCCGGGCGATAGGAGGTGCCGTTCAACAGCACCTGCGCCCGAGGGAGAGGGGTCGGCGTGGGCGTCGGCGACAGCGCTGCCTGCGCCAGATTGCACAGCCCCCGGTCCCAGTACGTTGAACCGTCGTGGGCGATGTAGAGGCCCACGGTATCACCGTGTATCGCCGGGAAGTAGACCCGCTTCGTTTGGCCCCCGTCGTACGTCACCGTGACGTAGTCGCCCGCCTGGACGGCGATCCCCTCCTGGTCCCGTCCCACCAGCACCCCCGCCGGCTGCGGCGCGTAGGCGGCCTTGTCCGTGAAGATGTTGCTGTTGTCGTACACGTACCCGAGCGGCTTCCCGTAGACGTCGTCCGCCAGGCCGAAGTAGAAGTTCCATCCCGCGCCGACGCCCGAACGCGTCGAGGCGATGCGCAGGTTCGTGATATCCCCGATCTCCAGCGGGGCGGTGCACGGCGTCGGGGTGCGCGTGGGCGTGGGTGTGATCGTCGGCGTGGGGGTCCTCGTCGGCGTGCGGGTCGGGGTGCGCGTGGGTGTCCTCGTCGGCGTGGGGGTGATCGTCGGCGTCTCCGTCGGTGTGGGCGTGATAGTCGGTGTGGGGGTGATCGTCGGCGTGGGCGTGATCGTCGGCGTGGATGTAATCGTGGGGGTGGGGGTGATCGTGGGCGTCGGCGTGGGCATCGATTCCAGGCAATAGAGAAGATCGCCGTTGGGATGCGAACCGTAGATCCTTCCGCCCGAGTCTATCGCGTTCGCGCCGTGATTGATGGCCGTCCAGGAATGGAGACGGTAGCTCCACGAGAGACTCCCGTTGGCGTTGAGGCAGTGGTTGCCGCAATAGATCTTCCCGTTGGAATCGATCGCGGGGGCATAGGCGATGCCTTGATACGACCAGGTAAAGGTCCCGTCGGAGGCAAAGCTGCTGAGATACCTACCATTCACATTACTCAAGGTGACGTACACCTTCCCGTCAGACCCTATCGCGGGCGAGGTGTAGTCGTTTAATTCCATTGGATACGTCCAGGCAATGGTTCCGTTCGAATTGAAGCAGTAGAAGAAATAGTCGGCGCCCCGGTATATCCTCCCATCCGAGCCGATCGAAGGTTTGCAGTTTGCGTAATCGCCTAGTGCATAAGACCAGACGCGGTCTCCTTCTTTATCGATGCAGAGAAAGTTGCTGTATAAGTTGACGTATACCCTGCCGTCGGAATCCACTGCGGGATAGGAGTCTATTGACGAATACTTACGATACGACCACACCATGCCGCCGTTCGGAGTCATGCTGTAGAGCATATTGCCATCGCCGACATACACCGTGCCGTCAGACCCTATTGCCGGCGTACTGTAATAGATATTATACATTCTATAACTCCAGTCGAGCCCCCCGTTTGACCTGATGCTGTAGAAGGTGTTATCTTGCGAGGTGATATATATGCTCCCGTCGAAGCCGATCGCAGGCGAGGATGTTATTTCATGGTCGGTTCTGTAACTCCACGCGATATCGCCGTTGGGGGTAAAACTGTAGAAGCGCAGGTCGTCCGAGCCGACGTACACCCGTCCATCCGTACCTATCGCGGGAGAAGAATATACGGAATCTAGAAAACGATAACTCCACGCCAGGGTCGGCCTGTACGGGCCCGCGTACTCGCTCCGTCCGGTATGCTGGGCATCGTGCTGGAACATCGGCCAGGGCGCCCGTGGGGCGGCCTGCGCCAGGTCGCACAGGTCGCGGTCCCAGTACGTCGAACCGTCGAATCCGATATACAGCGTACTCTCCCCGCTCAGGGCGGGAAAGTAGATCTTTCTCGTCCGGCCCCCGTCGTACGTCACCGTGACGTAATCGCCCGCCTGGACGGCGATATCCTCGGAGTCGCGCCCCACCCAGACCCCCGTCGCCTGCGGCTGTTCATACCCGGCTCCGTCCTCGAAAATATTGCCGTTGTCATTCACGGCGCCAAGGGGGTTCTCATAGATAGCGTGCGCAAGGCCGAAGTAGAAGAACCACCCTCCATCCATGCTCGACCGCGTCGTCGCGATCTGCAACCCCTCCACGTCCCCTATCTCGAGCGCCGGCCGGCACAGTTCGTGGATCCCCGCCCCGAGGTTCTCATCGGTGTCCGAAGAAGCCTGTCCGGCTTCGGCCGCTTCGCCGGAATCGAATGCGGCGGCATCCCCATGCCCCGTTTCTAGGGCCGCGCCGTCGGCGGGTGCGGCGACGTCGTACCCGTACACGGAGTCCGTTCCCTCCGCGCGCTCCGCCTGTGCGGCGCCCTCGGCCGGAGAATGAAACGGCACAAGACACAGCACGCAAAGCGAAAGCAGTGTCCTCTTCATCCGCGCCCTCCTGCCTTTGTCAAGTCCGTGTTCGCAGGGATACCGCGATACGCCGGGGTCGTTTTTCCCCCATCCGATGCGGATTAACCGTGCACCCCGTTGCGCCCGAACCCATAACGGTGCGATAGGTTACCGCCGCGGCATGGCCAAGCGTAGCAGTCTGCGGGTATATCCACAATCAAAATATTCACGGAATGTCACGGGATACCCGCCTCTGAATCGCACGGGCTGTTGCCTGCCCGCGCGAAGGAACGGGTCTCGTGCCGCCGGGCGGGACACCCCCGTATACGGCCGGATGAAGGCGGATTCCCGTCGGCGACCTCGACGGCGCCGTTCCGTCTTCTCCCGCGTGGCGTTCAGCTGATTCGACGGGCCCCTTCCCCGCGTGGGCATGCGCCGGGGGGATGGGACGCGATCGGCCTCAAACAATTGCCGCCGGGCCTCCCCTTCCGGGAGAAACCCGGCGGCATCGATCGCCGCGCCTTTTCCCTACCAGGCCCACGCGGACCAGGTCGGCACCGGCCGGTACCACGGATAGGGCGCCGGCGCCCAGACGACCTGCGGGGGCGGCACGCACCACCCCGGGGCGCGCCAAACCCTCGGCCCGTACCAGCCGCCGCGCCGCGGCCCGCGGCTGTACCGATGGCCGTGGTGCCCCGCCCGGCCGTCCCATCTCCCGTGCCTTGGCCCGCGGTGCCCGTCGCGGGCGCACGCCGTCCCGGCGGCGAGCGCCAGGGCCAGGCCGAGAACCGCCGCCACCGCTCCCCTCTTCATCCGGCCCCTCCTTTCCTCCGTACGCACAACCCCACTCCTGCACGTTATACGGAGGAACCGCCCGCTGTATCCCCGCCGGATCGACGCGCGGCGTTCCGGAGGCGCGCGGCGCGCCGCACGGTCAGGAGCGGCGGGCGGAGAGGAGGAAGCCGGCCAGCAGTATCGTGAGCGTTCCGACGACGGGGATGAGGAACGGGTGGAAGGGGCTCCGCAGGGCGGCGGGGCACCAGGCGGCGCGGGGGGTGAACGTCATCCAGCCGATCAGCGCCACGCCCGCCGCGACCCCGCCGGCCGCCGCACGGCTTCCGGCGCGGCTCCGGAGACAGCCTAAAAGAAAGAGCCCCAGCATCCCCCCGCTGAAGATGCCCGAGAGCTGCCACCAGGCGTCGAGCACGCTCTTGATTTTGATCATCCACAGGGCGAAGCCGACGCCCGCGAACCCCCAGAGGACGGTGCTCGCGCGGAGCACCGCCATCGACTCCCGCTCGCCCGCCCGGGGGCGCAGGTAGCGGCGATACAGATCGCAGAGCGTGAGCGTGGCGCAGCAGTTCACGCTCGTCGAGATGGTGCTCATCGCCGCGGCGAAGATCGCCGCGATGAGGAGTCCCGACACCCCGGGCGGCAGGATATGCACGATGTAGTACGGAAAGACGTTGTCCCCCGCCCCCTCCGCGATCTCCGCCCGCAGCTCGGGCGGGAACGCCTCGGGGCGGGCCGCGGCGTAGGCGAAGAGCGCCGTGCCGATGAAAAAGAAGAACGCCGACACGGGGATGTAGAGGAGCGCGCTCATCCAGACGGAGCGTTTCGCCCCGCGCTCCGAGCCGGTGGCGATGTAGCGCTGGACGTAATTCTGGTCGATGCCGAAGTTCTGCAGGTTCATGAAGAGGCCGTACAGGAGGACAACCCAGAAGGTCGCCGAGGCGAGCGAGGGTCCGAAGCTCCCGAGGCTGAACTTTCCGTGCGCCGCCGCGATCCTGAACACCTGCCCCGGCCCCTCCGGCATGCCCAGCGGGATGCACACGACGCAGATGAGCGCTCCCGCGATGAGGATGACGCTCTGGATCGAGTCGGTGTAGATGACCCCCTCGATCCCGCCCATGAGCGTGTAGAGCGTCACGAGGAGGCCGGTGGCGAGGATGGTGAGGCGCGCGTCCCATCCGAGGAGATGGTTCAGGGGCAGGGCGAGGAGGTACATGATCGACCCCATCCGCGCCATCTGCGTCAGCATGTAGCAAACGACCGCATAGGAGCGCGCCCAGGCGCCGAAGCGACGCTCGAGATGCGCGTAGGCGGAGATGTCGCCGCAGCGGCGGAAGAACGGGACGAAGAACCGGGCGCCGGCCCAGGCCGCAAGCGGAAGGGAGAGACTGAAGACGAACGGGTTCCAGTTCCCCGAGAACGCCTTCCCCGGGAGGGCGAGGAACGAGATGCTGCTCACGTAGGTGCCGAAGATGGAGAGGCATACCGCCCACGCGGGCAGCGCCCCGCCCGCCTTCATGAACGCCTCGGAGGCGCGGCTCCTGCGCAGGAAACAGCAGCCGAAGGCGACCGTGCCGACCGTGTAGACGGCCAGCACGGCGATATCGAGCGTCGGGAGGCGGTGCTGCATCGGACCCTTTCAACCGTTGTGCACAACGGACGCGCCGAGGACCGTCGCCGCGAGCCGGCCGGTCAGGCGCATCCCCTGGTAGGGGGAGAAGTCGCAGCGCATGTGCAAGGCGGCGTGATCGATCGCCGTCTCCCCCGCGGGGTCGTAGACGAAGAGATCCGCCTTCCGCCCCTCCTCGATCCCCGCGCGCGGGGAAAGGCCGAATATCCTCGCCGCGTTCCCCCCCGCGAGCGCGGAGAGCTTTTCGTACGAGAAGCCGCGCCGCCTCCCCTCCCCGAAAAGGAGCGGCACCATCGTCTCGACGCCGGGTATACCGAACGGGAGGCGGGTGAAGTCGCCGCCCCACGCCTCCTTCTGCGCGCGCATAAACGGGCAATGATCGGTCGCGACGACGTCTATCGAGCCGTCCGCGAGGCCGCTCCAGAGCGCCTCCCGGTCCCGTTCCTTCCTGAACGGAGGAGCGCAGGTCGCGCAGAAGCCGTCCGGATCGGCGTATTTCGCCTCGGTGAGGAACAGATACTGCGGGCACGTCTCCGCATAGATGCGCCGCCCCGCCTCCCGATGCCGCCGCACCGCCTCGAGCCCCGCCGCGCTCGAGAGGTGGACGATGTAGACCGCGGGGCGGTGTCTCGCCGCGCACGACATCACCGTGTCGATCGCCCGCGCCTCGCACTCGGGCGGACGGCTGCCGGGGTAGCACGCGAGCGCGGTCTTCCCCTCCGCGACGAGCCGCGCCTGCGCCCGCGCGATCGCCGGGCCGTCCTCGGCGTGGACCATGAGGATGCAGTGTCGTTCCGCGCAGAACCGGCAGAGACGGTCGAGCAGGTCGCGGCCGACAAAGGGGTCGTTCATGTGCACCTTGAAGGAACGCGCCCCCTCCGCGACGCACTCCTCCATCTGCGCCTCCAGGTCCGCGGGATTCTCGGAGACCGCGACGTGGAGAAAGAAATCCGTCCGGCAGCGCGCCCGGGCCGCCTCGCGCCGCGCCTGCAGGGCGTGGACGAGCCGCTCCCCCTTCTCCGGGTAGGCGAAGTCCCCGAGCGCCGTCACCCCGCCGAAAAGCGCCGCGCAGGAGCCGCTGTCGAAATCGTCGGAGGAGATCTTCCCACTGACGGTGAGGAGCTCCATATGCACGTGCGGATCGACCGCGCCCGGGAGGACGACCAGCCCCTCGCCCTCCACTGCGCGCATCTTCCCCGCCTTCCCCGCGCCTCCGACGCGGAGGATCCTCCCTCCCCCGACCGCAACGTCCGCCCGCTCCATCCCGCGCGGGGTCAGCACCTCCGCGTTCCTGACGACGAGCTCCATGCCGGACCGCCGCTCCTTTCCGTTGCGCCGCACCGGCCGTAGTATGCTGGATCGCCCCTTTGGATTCAGCATCTTTCGAAGCCGCCGGACGTTTGGAATTCTTCTGTCGCGCATGGTATCATGGCGGAGACGCGGGGGGAATCAGGTTGCCGCGAAGCCGTGCCGGACACCGGGGGTCTCAGATGATGCGTGCGCGATGCGCGGGGGCGATCGCCGTCGCGGCGGCGGTGTGCCTCCCCTCCCCCGCCGTGCCGTTCGGCGGCGACGGACACCGGCTCGTGAACCGTCACGCGGTGGACAACCTCCCCGCCTCGATGCAGGACGACGGCTCGGGGAACGCCTTCGGCGACATGCGCCTTCTCCTCGAGTACCAGGCGACGGCCCCCGACTGGCAGAAGAGCTACGACGGAAACGAAAACGCCCGGCACTGGTGCGACATCGACTCGCAGCTCGGGGCATACCCGCCGCCGTTCGACACCGTGCCCCGCGACCAGGCCGCCTATCTCTCCGCCTTCGGCCGGGACAACGGCGTCCTCCAGTGGGAGGGGATCGAGGAGCATTACGGCCGCCTCGTCGGCCTGATGCGGGCGCGGAACTGGCTCGCGGCCTACCAGTGCGCCGCCGAGCTCGGGCACTACGTCGCGGACGCTTCGTGCCCGCTCCACTGCACCCGGCATTTCGACGGCTACCGGTACTGGCATCCCCTCTACGATCCGCGGAACGTGGGCATCCACAGCCGGTACGAGAGCGAGATGGTGACTCGGCATATCCCCTCCCTCGCGACCGCGCCCGGCTCCGCGGTCTACGTCGTCGACCGCGTCGAATGCGGCTTCGCCCTCATCGCCGGCGGCTGGAACCTCTTCGACGAGGTGCTCGCCGCGGATCTCGAGGCGCAGGACGAGACGGGCGGCGATTCGAGCCCCGCCTACTTCCAGGCACTCTACGACCGGGTCGGCACGGACGCGGAGGCGCAGCTCGAGCTCGCCGCGCGGAGGACCTCCGACCTCTGGTACTCCGCCTGGATCGACGCGGGAAGCCCCTCCTTCTCGCCCGCCGCCATCCGCTTCAGCTTCCAGGCGCTCTCCCCGCCGGCCCCCTCGGGATGGGGCGTCTCCGCGGAGCACCCGTACGGGCCGTTCGGCGCCTTCGGTTGGTAGAGGCCGCGGCCCGCCGGGCCCCGTGGAGATCGTTTCCCCCCGAGGCGCGCCGGCGGTCCTCGGCGGGGCGCTCTTTCGCGGTGGGCGACCGAAACGGCGGGCCCGTCCGGTTCGTCTTCCCCATCCTGTCGTTCGCGGCCGAGCCGGCCGACGGCCCCTCCACGCGGCGGGGGATGCGGAAGGCGGGCGCGGCTTCGCAGACCGCTACGCCTCGGGCGGGGGGCCGCCGATCTGCGTCTTCACGAACCAGTACACCCCCCACCCGAGCGCCGCCGCGGCGGCGATGAGCAGCAGTCTCCTTCCGCGCCCGGCGGCCTTCTCCACGGGGGGGGCGACGGCGGGCGGGGCGGTTGGCGCGGGCATGGCCGTGGCCGTGGCCGCCGGTTTCGGGGTCGCCTTCGCGAAGGCGCTCGCGAGGAGGGCCTTCGCCCGGGCGTCGCGCTCCTTCTTCTCCTTCGCCCCCGCGACCACCGCGATGAACCGGTTTCCGCCGCGCGCGGCGGTGGCGACGACCGAGTATCCGCCGAGCCTGAAGTAACCGGTCTTGAGCCCGTCGCAGCCGGGGAAGACGCCGAGGAGCCGGTTGTGGTTCCGCATCTCGAACGAATCGCCGCGGAACCCGCGGACCTGGGTCGAGGTGTACGCCAGGGCGCCGGGGCAGGCGGCGACGGCGCGCCCGAGAACGGCGAGGTCGCGCGGGGTGCTCAGATCCGGCTCCTTCCCCTTGTCGGGCGGAAGGCCGTGGACGGACGCGAAGCGCGTCGACGTCATCCCGAGTTTGTCCGCCTTCTCCTGCATCAGCCGCACGAACCCCTCCGTCGAACCCGCCACGTGCAGGGCGAGGGCGACGGCGGCGTCGTTCGCCGACTGGACCATCAGGGCGTAGAGGAGCTCCTCCACGGTGAAGGTCTCGTTCTCGGCGAGGTAGACCTGCGAGCCCCCGATGCGGGACGTCTCCGCCGTCGTCGTGACCGGCTCCTGAAGGTCGAGCGACTTCTCTCCGACCCGCTCCAGGATGATCAGCAGGTCCATCAGCTTCACGATGCTCGCCGGGTAGCACTCGGCGTCGGCGTTCTCCTCGAAGACCGTCCCGCCCGTCTCCGCGTCCACCACGATCGCCCCGACATACGGCGACCCGGTGCGCGGGGGGATCTCCGCGCGCGCGGCGGCCGCGGCGGGAGGGCGGAGCGAGGGGAGCAGCAGGACGGCGGACAGCAGGGCGGTGCGACAAAGTCCTTTCACCGATTTCTCCTTGTTTCCGGTATCGGGGAAGGGAAGTCTACCAGAACCGCCCCTCCGTTCAACGCTTTTCAAAGCCGCGAAGCGGCGCCGGTACCGCGCACGGGCGGTGCGCCCGCCGCGCCGCGGCCCGCGAGACCCGCCACAGCCACCAGCCGCACGCGCAGAGCGCGCCGGCGGGGTCGATCAGATAGTCCCACAGATTCTCGGCTTCCAACGCCCCCAGGTCGAACGCCGCGAGCGCGGCGAGCGCGGTGAATGCCGCGCCGCGGCGCCCCGTGCGCCACGCCCAGACGGAGAATGCGAGCACGCATGCGGCCGGCAGCAGCGGACGGTAGCCGGTCCGGTAGAGGTCCCACGGCACGGCGCCCGCGGCAGCGGGGTAGAGCGCCAGGGCGGAGACCGCCGCCGCCGCGGCGAGCGCCGAGAGGTCTCTTCGGGAGAGGAAGGATTTCCCCCCCGCCGCCAGGCACGCCGCCGCGGCGAGGGCGGCCAGGGTAACCACGCTCAGCTCCCCGACGGCGCCGCGGATATGGGCGTACAGGGGGAGCCCCCCGGCCGGCACGGCGAGGCACGCCGCGCCGGCGGCCGCGAGCAGGAGGCGGGGGAGGCGCCCCGGTCCGAGGAGCCGCCCGAACGAAGCAGACGCGGCGGCGAGGGCGAGGGCGGGGCCGAGGGCCGCGAGGAGCTGTTCGAGGAGGGGGGGCCGCATCAGAGCGCCTCCAGCCATGCGCGGTTGAAGCGGACGTGCCGGATGCGGGCACGGTTCCACGAGTAGACGAGGTGAAAGGTCCCGTCGCTGGCCTCGATCAGGAACGGGTATGAGAAGCCAAGCGTCTCCTCCCCATCCCCCGCCCGCGCGAACTCGTACACATCCTCCCACGTCTCGCCCCCGTCCCGGGACCGGGCGAGGCCGAGGTTGTCGCGGTCGTACTCCATGGTGTTGTAGGCGAGCCAGAGCGTCCCGTCCCGCGACCGCACCGCGCTCACCGAGGAGTTCGGATTGGGGAGCCCCGTCAGGGCGGGCCTCGACCAGCGCCGCCCCCCGTCTGCGGAGCGCGACCGGAGCAGGCGCCGTTCCGGCATTCCGCTCTGGCGCAGAAAGGCCACCGCCCGGGCGTCGTCCAGCGGCACCACGGACGGCTGCAGCGAGGAGCGGCCCCACGAGATCCGGCGTTCGTCGCGCACGGAGCCGTCCGGTCCCAGGACGAGCAGCGCCCCGAACTTCCCGATCAGTTCGTGGTACACCGGCAGGCCGATCGAGCCGTCGCGGTACCGCACCGCGCCGCAGCGCACGAGCGTCCCCATGTTGAGGATCGGACAGGTGACGAGGCGTTGCGCCCTGCTCCACGCGCGCCCGTCGTCGTGCGAGACCTTCACGTTGAGCGCCCCCCCCGACCAGCCGCCGACGGAGACGGTGACGTAGAAGAGCCGCAGCCGCCCGTTTTCATCGCGGTGGAGCACGGCGTTGCCGATCTTCCGCACGCTCCGGCCGAGCTCGGCGCCGGTGGCGGCCGCGTCAGTGATGAAGCAGGGGGAGGACCACCGGCCGGAGCGGCGATCCCACGATGCGGTGTACAGGGCGACATCGGCGGAGCCCTCCTCGACCCCCGCGTACCAGACCGCCAGCAGATCCCCGCCCCCGAGCTCGACGAGCGCGGGGCAGTGGGCGGTCTGCAACGGCTCCTCCGGGTCGATGAACTCCTCCCGGTAGAGCGGGCGCCCGGCGGGAGCCGACGGCGGAGCGGACGGCGCGACATCGAACCCGGCGGGGGGCGGGGCGGTGACGGCCTTGAAGAGGGGCGGGAAACCGGCGAGGCAGAAGAGGACCACGAAGGCGAGACGGGGGGCGGCGCCGCGCAACGCTCGTGCCTTCATCGATCCACCTCCCTCCCGCCGCCGCGGCAGTATATCACACGCCGGGGCGCCTGTCCGGCCCGGGGCCCCCTACCCCTGGAACACGACGCGCATCTCGCACCGATCACAGTCGAACTCGAGCCGGTGCCTCCGCCGCGCATCCGCGAGGAAGAGCGGGGCGGCCGACGGCGGCCCCTCCCCTCCCCGCCGCGGACAGAGGCCGAGCCGTTTCCGCACGCAGGCGCGGGCGGTGAGGACGGTCGTGCCCGCCGGGACGCCCGAGAGCTCGAGCGCATCGGCGACGACGACGGCCCCGTGGCGGGCGTAGAAGCGCCGCGCGAGCCTGTTCGAGACATTGAGGCGGTGGTCGCGCTCCTCCCCGGGATAGGGGACGCGGTTCGGAACGATCGCGCGGGCCTTGCCCGGGCGCGCGGGCGAACGCGCCTCGTCGAGGCGGGCGACGAGTTCCCGGCGCATCGCGTTCAAAAACGACGCCTTGAGCAGCAGCGGGCGACTGAGCGCCGCGTCGACGGCGGAGGCCGCGTAGGGGGTCCCCCCCAGTTTCGAGAAGTGGGCTTGGATGGCGGCGGCCGCCTTGGCGATGCTCCGGGCGGGCACCTTCTCCGCCGCCGCCTCGACGCGCGCCGCGACGCCGCGCGGGTCCGTCGCCACCGCGGAGAAACCTGCGCGGGTCTCGCGGAACACGACGCGAACGGGGATCCTCCGCGTCGGCGGGGTGCGCGACAAGGCCGCGAGGAACCCCCGATCGCGGTTGCGGTAGAGCGCGGCGCCGGCGCAGAAGATCCGCGGGTCCCGGGGGTAGATCCGCTCCCCCCGCGCGCGCGTCACGAAGGTGCCGCGGAGCGCGCCGCGGCGGTCGAAGAGGCAGATGCCGTCGCCGTTGTTCAGCGAGGCGCCCCCGCGCAGGATAAAATGGTCTTTGCGCACGGCCGCCACCGTCCCGACCGGTTTCCCTATCGACTTGGGCGTCAGCGGAAAGACGGCGTCCTCCGGGCGCCCTTCGATGCAGTACCCCGTCCGCCCGCGGCTGAAGGTCCGTTCCGGGTCCGGCTCGAAGGAGAGCGAGACCTCGCCGTCGGAGGCCCGCGCGAGGCCGGGGACGGAGCCGATGACCGCGTCGAGCGCACGGCGGCAGTAGGCGGTCATGTTCGAGACGTATGCGGCGTCCTTGAGGCGCCCCTCGATCTTGAAGGCGGTGACGCCCGCCTGGACGAGATCGAGCAGGCGCGGAACGAGGTCGAGGTCCCTGAGCGACAGCGGGTGCCGGTCCCGCTCGAGGATCCGACCGCCGGCATCCTCGACCGAGTAGCGCCCCCGGCACGGCTGCGCGCACTCCCCCCGGTTGGCGCTCCGGCCGCAGACGGCGAGACTGAACCGGCACTGCCCGCTCACCCCCGCGCAGAGCGCCCCCGCGATGAAACACTCGAGTTCGACCGCCGTGCGGGCGCGGATCTCCCGGATCTCATCGAGGGTGAGCTCGCGGGCGAGGATGACGCGGCTGAAACCGACCTCCTCGAGAAACCTCGCCTTCCGCCCGTCGCGGATGTCGGCCTGCGTGCTCGCGAAGAGGGGGATCGGCGGGAGGTCCATCTCCAGGATCCCCATGTCCTGGACGATCAGGGCGTCGGCGCCGGCGGCGTACAGCTCGTGGATCAGCTCCCGCGCCGCGTCGAGCTCGGCGTCGTAGAGGACGGTGTTCAGCGCCGCGTAGACCCGCGCGTGGAACCGGTGGGCGTAGTCGGCGAGGCGGCGTATCTCCTCCGTCGGGTTCCCCGCGGCGAGGCGCGCCCCGAACGCCCGGGCCCCGATGTAGACGGAATCGGCCCCCGCGTCGATCGCGGCGACCCCGCACGCGAGATCCCGCGCCGGCGCCGAAAGCTCCAGCGCGCGCGCCGCACATCCCTTCCCGGCGGCCATGCGCCCCCCGTTTTCCCCGTCCCTTGCCCCGCCCCCGAAGGCGGAGTATACTCCATCCGTTGATAGGTGCGCACGCGTTCATCCACGCGCAGGCGGCGCCGGTCGTGTACCGGCACACGGAACCCGCCTCTTCGCGACGAGGGGCGGCGCATCGAGGCGGGCATGAGGATCGGCTACCCCTGCGTCAATCTCGGCATCGGCTGCACGAGCGCCCGCACCTTCCGCCTGCGCTCCTACTCCGCCGCGCTCTTGCAGGAGAAGCTCGCCGGGAACCTCGACTGCCTTCGCGACACGCTCGACTGGAACGCCGCCCGCGGGATCCTCTTCTTCCGCATCACCTCGGACCTCGTCCCGTTCGCCTCGCACCCGGTCTGCCGCTTCGACTGGAGGCGCAGGTTCAAACGCGACCTCGCCGGCATCGGCGCACGCATCCGGCGGAAACGGATGCGCGTCTCGATGCACCCGGACCAGTTCACGCTCATCAACTCCCCGGACCGCGGCATCTTCCTGCGGAGCGTCCGGGAGCTTCGCTACCACGCGGAGCTGCTCGACGCGATGGAACTCGGCGCGTCGGCGAAGCTGCAGATCCATGTCGGCGGGGTGTACGGCGACCGCGAGGCCGCGATGCGATGCTTCGTCTCGAGGTACCGGGAGCTCCCGCCGGCGGTCCGACGGCGGCTCGTCATCGAGAACGACGAGCGATGCTGGCCGCTCGCCGACTGCCTCGCGATCCACCGGCACACCGGCGTCCCGGTCGTCTGCGACGTGTTCCACCACCAGATCCTCAACCGGGGGGAGACGGTCGCGGAGGCGCTCCGCCTCGCCGCGAAAACGTGGGGGAGGCGCGACGGCCCGCCGATCGTCGATTTCAGCGCCCAGGCGCCCGGAAAGCGCCCCGGGACGCACGCCGCGAGCCTCCCGCCCGCCGCCTTCAAACGCTTCCTCGACGACGCCCGGCCGCTCGACCTCGACCTGATGCTCGAGATCAAGGACAAGGAGCGGAGCGCCCTGCGCGCCCTCCGCATCGTCTCCGCGCCCCGCTGACCCCCGCGACGCGCCGGGCCGTCCGTGACGACTAGTTCGCGGAGCGTTGTGCCTCCGACGGCGCGCTCGAGGCGCGCCTCGACGGGGCCGATCCCCCCGGCGTCTCCGACGCGGCGTTCGCCGCGGGCGGCATCGCGCTGTATACGGGGGGCGTCCCCGCGACAGTTCCGCGCGCGCGCCCGCCGAAACGGCGCTCTTCCCGGTGTACGCGTACCGCCGGCGGGAGAAAATCGTTCTGTCACCGGCGGCTGCGTGTACCGAAGCGGCTCCATCCCGCTTTTGGAGGGTGCCTGCCTGTTCGCGGATTTCCGCACGGCGAGGCTAAGGAGTCTTCGCCGCGCAGGGGGGGCGGGTGCCGGGCTTCGCCGACCGCGCCGCCGGGCTCTCGTTGGGGCGGCGTGCGCCGCGATCACCCCGGTCACCTCGTTCGGCGGGGACGCGGAGGGCGAGGTGTACCTCTGCGATCTCGAGGGGACGATCCTGGAGATCGTTTCGCGCGTGGAATAGCGGTCGGCCGCTCAGGGCACCCAGTGGAGGAGGTCGCGGATCATCGACCAGCGGCGGCGCTCCTTGAACGGATTCTGTCCGAGGACCCAGTAGTCGTACTTCCGCTCCAGCTCGCCGTGCGCCCGCTGCATATCCAGCATCCCCTCGACGAACCGCAGGAACGAATCGTCGCTGCGCTTGGCGACCGGGTAGGCGTGCAGGAACTTCATCCCCGCCCTCGGCCCCAGCAAGGCGACGCAGTACGCCGGGTACAGGAGCGTCCACGGCGCCCCCTCCTCCGCGGTCGTGAGGAACGCCTCCGCGTTCTCCCCGTTGAAGAAATCCTTCTCCGAATCCAGCCGGATCATGCGGGCGCGCGGGAGGATCTGCGGCATGATCTCCTCGTAGGCGCTCCCGCGCAACACGGCGATGCGGAGGCCGTCGCGTCGCGCGACCGCGTCGAGATCCGAGAACTCCTCCCGCCGGTGGTCCTCCGTCACGAACGCCAGGTGGGAGGTCATGTACGACGCGCTGAACTTCATTTTGGCGAGCCGCTCGGCGGTGATCACGACCCCGGCCATCACGATGTCGACGCTTCCGTCGTCGAGGGCCGTGTGGAGCGCATCGAAGGTGATGGGAATGAACTCGACGCGGGGCACGCCGAGGAGCGCCGCGAGCTCGCGCGCCGACTGGACGTCGTAGCCGACAAGGTCGCCCCTGGCGTTGAAGAAGGTGAACGGGAGGGCGTCCTCGTTGTAGCCGACGCGGAGGGCGCGCCGGTCCCGTATCCGGTCGAGCACGTCGTCGTCATCGTCGTGGTGCGAACGGACGGCGCGGTACTCCCCGATCGTGCGGTAAACCGTGACGGTCGGCTCCCCTCCCCCGCCGGCGGGGAACGGGGGCATCTCCATCCCCGAGAGTTTCTCCTGCCCGCGGTACGGCCCGGTCAGCATCGCGGTGAACGCCGCCCGCACCCCCCCGACGCAGGCGGCCATCGCGATGACGACGACCGCCGCCGCGCGCGCGATCCTCCACCCCCGGAGGCGGACGCGGCCGGCGATGAGCGCGGCGCAGGAGGCCGTGAAGGCGAAGAGAAACATCGACGAGAGCCCCGCCCCGAAGTAGCTGTTGATCGGCGACGAGGCGATGTAGAGCTGGAACGCATCCTCCGGGAGGCGCATCAGGTCCAGCAGGAACGGCACCGCCGCCTTGCCGGAACCGAAGAAGCTGAGGAGGCCCGCCGCGGCGCACTGGAGCTGCCGGAGCGGATCGAGCGGCGTCTCGTACAGCCACCCGGTGAAGAGGATGAACAGGTACGGGGCGAAGTCCCCCCACCGCGGGAAGTTGTAGGCGATCGGGAGCAGCACCTCCGCGTAGGCGCCCGTCTTTCCGCCGCCGTCCCCGCGCCCGGCGAACAGCTCCCGCACGCCGCGTTCGATGAGCGGGAGCGCGATAAAGGAGTTCTGCGCGGAGAAGGCGAGCACCACGGCGCCGCTCGAGGCCGAGAGCACCTCCCGGAGGCGGAAGCCGGTGCAGGCGGAGACGAAGAGCGGCAGGACGACGACGGCGAGGACGACGCTCAACACGATGTACGACTCGCAGAAGAACTGGAGCTGGAAGAGCGCGTCGGGGGAGAGGGTCCCCGCCGCGTGCGCGGAGACGACGAATATGCCGTACGGCACCGTCTCCATCACGAAATCCATCACGCGCGAGAGCGTCTCGGAGACGACGCGGAGGATCCCGATGAGCGACTCCTTGCCGCGCGCGCCGATGAGGGCCGCGCCGAGGAAGATGGAGAAGAGGACGATCGCGGGGAGGACGCCCTCCGCGAGCGACTTGAACGGATTGGCGGGAATGAAGGTGTCGAGGATGCCCGCCGATGCGGGCTTCTCGACCTCACCCGCGCTGTAGAAGGCGCCGGTCGGGCGCGGCGGGAACGCGTACTGCATCGAGAAGAAGATCAGGATCCCCGCAAGCCAGAGGCAGAGCATCAGGAGCCCGCCTTTGCGGGCGACCGTGCGCGCCTCCCCCCCGTCGAGCCCCCCGATGCCCGCGACGATCGAGACCATGACGTACGGGATCACCGCCATCTGCATCAGCTTGATGAATGCGTCCGACAGCGGTTCGAGGACCCGGCACAGATCGCCGAAGAAGAGGCCGCAGAAGACCCCCGCGCCGAGCCCGACGAATATCCGGTTCTTCCTCCGCATCCTCCCCCCTCCGGCGTCTCAACGCCGCGGGATGAAGCCGCGCACGTAGGCGTTGAATTTGCCCCAGTTCAGGCGATGCTCCACCTGCACCCGGTCCGGCGCGCCCGGCACGTCCGAGGGCGTTCTCGTTTCGATGCGTTCGAGCGTCCCGCTCTGGTGGAAAACCCAGAGGAACAGGATGAGCAGGATGAGAACTAGCATTGTGCGCATCTTCATAGGGCCCCTCCCCTTGGATCGGATGCAAAACTGTACTACAGGGGTATGACGTTGTCCAGTAGGGAGTATCGGGGACGCTTTTGGCAACCTATTGAGGGGCAGCGTATTAGAACATACACACAACTTTCTGCAAGGCAACAAGTTGTTTGTATGTTAGTACTTGCACTGGGAGATCGGAGTAGCAAGATTGTCTCCGAGCGAGCATCTCCGTCCCGTTCCAGCCGCCCCCGGGGTTCTCCTCGCAGTGATTGCATCTTCCCGCGCATTCTTCCAGGATGACGCGCGAGAGCGCGCACCTGACCACTCAAATCCCTGATCACTGCGCGTTGCAGCGCATCCTCGGCGATCAGCATCTTCGTCAACTCAGGGAGCTCCGCATCGGATATCCGTCTCGACTCTTTATCCGTCACCTCCCATTCCCGGACCATCTCGCTTCCCGTCTTTCACGGCGACTTTCTGCGCGGGGAATCTGCCGTACGCCTCATTGAGCACGCCTGTGGAAAGGGGGAGGCGCGGGTCCTCGACGAGGGGCAGATCGAGGGTAATAGTTGCCCCGCGGCCGTTTGAGGACCCCACGCGAAGGCTGCCGCCGTGCTCCTCGATGATCCTCCGCGAGATGCTTAACCCCAGCCCTGTCCCCTCCCCCGTGGGTTTCGTCGTAAAGAACGGCTCGAATATCCTTTTCACGTGTTCATCACGGATGCCGCGCCCGCTGTCGCGGAACTCGATCACCGCCTTGCCCCCCTCCCTCCTCCCGTGCACCTCCAGCACCCGCTTTTTCACCTTCAGCAGCTCGTAGAAGGCATTGTGCAGGATGTTGAATACCACCTGCTGCACCTGGAACTCGTCGACCAGCGCCTCCATGCACTCCGGCGGGAACGTTAACCGCACCTTGATCGCGGCGGATTCGAAGAGACGGGTTTTGATCTCCACCGGTTTGGTAATCACCCTCCGCAGGTCCGTCCTCTGCCGTTCCATCCTCCGGCTGCGTGCGAATTCAAGGACCCCCTTCGCCATGCCGCAGCATCGTTCGCAGGACATCAGCATTTCATCCGCGTATTTCCACGATTCCGCTTGCGCCTTCTTGAGCATGGTCGCATACCCCAGCAGGACCGTGAGCTGGTTATTGAGCTCGTGCATGATCTCCGACGTCGTCTCCCCTATGCACGCCAAACGCTCGATCCGCGCGATCCGACTCCTCTCTACTGGATACATCCGTTCTTTCCTTTTATGGCGATGGAGCGCCGCGCACCCCTTCGGCGCCCCATCATGCCCATGATCCATGCGATGTACGACGGGCGGTTCGTTCCTTTGCCGCACCTCTTCTTATCGCATCATGCTGTGCGCTTCACGATCGACACTATGCATGCGTCTTCCCATCAGTCCTCGTCCCGCTCACCAGCCGAACTCCTGTGCCCCTATCGGCCCCCAATGGCCAAGCATCCCTCCACCGTTATCGCGATAATATCCGTCGGCCAGCCTCGCACCCGACGATCCGAAGCTCACCCGTAGGAGTTCTTCCGGTGCGGCACATGCCGCGCTCGTCAATGCGCTGTCGTAATACGTCGCACCGTTCTTCCCGATATAGAGCGTCACGGCCTCCATCGTGTCGAGCGCCGGGAGGTATACCTTCATCTCCTCCCCTGCTACGTTCGTGATAACGAGATAATCCCCAGCCTCGATCGTGATTGCCGCCTCCGCCGGCTCGATGAACAGTGCCGCGGCGGTTGACGGATATTCCCCTCCCGCCACGAATTCGTTGTCGCCGTCGTTGACCGATCCCATGATCTCCCCTGACGGATTCGTCGCCGTTCCGAGATAATATACGAATCCGTTCCCCACGGCGGATCTCGGCTCTTCGATCCTCATCCCGAAAACGGTCCCCGTCTCCAGCGGCCGACTCTCCGCTGTCGGGGTGGGCGTGATCGTCGGAGTAGCCGTCGGCTCGGGCGTAGCCGTCTCCGTCGCCGTTGGTGTCGGCGTCTCCGTCGGCGTCTCAGTCTGGGTCGGCGTTCCCGTCGGGGTCGCCGTCTCGGTCGCAGTGGGGACCGGCGTTTCCGTCGCCGTCGGCGCGGGTGTCTCCGTCGGCGTGGCCGTCGGGATCTCCGTAGGCGTCTCCGTCGGCACCGGCGTCGGGGTTTCGGTCGGCGTCTCCGTGGGAACCGGCGTCTCCGTAGGCGTGATCGTTGGCACCGGCGTCGGGATCTCGGTCGGCGTCTCAGTCGGCGTCTCAGTCGGCGTCTCCGTAGGCGTCGGTTCCGGCGTCCACTCCGTCTTTACCTCATACGCCACCGGATTCTCGTTCGCGAAGTGTATCCACCCCACTCCCTCCGCCCATGCGTAGCCCGAGAAGTTCCCTTCCCCATCCACCACCACACGGCTGTCCGTCGAATGGAAATTCACCCATCCCGCCAGCTCGCACCATCCGTACCCGGACAAGTTCCCCGAACCGTCGTTGTTCACCCCCCAGTCCGTCTCGTCCGTGTTCGCGTACGGAGGAGTCTCGCTCGACGCCAGCTGGATCCATCCCGTGTTCTCCTGCCAGACGTATCCGTATACCCCCGTATCCGTAACCGTCGCGCCGCCGTCCGACGGCCTCATGTTGCACCAACCGGCGTGCTCACTCCACGCGTATTTATGATTAGGGTCTATATTCCCGATACCAGGCACCGATGTGGCGGTCGCCGTCGGTGTCGGTGTCGGCGTCGGCTGTCCTTCCTCATCTCCTACGGTCGCAACCGGTTCTGGTTTTACATATGGCCGTATCTGAAGATTATCTATATAGAACGCGGAATCTCTTGCCCCAACTCCTATATAACCCGCTGCAATCTGGTCGCCTGATTCGCTCCCCTTGTAATCTCCCTCCACGTACATTTCTCCCGTTGCTTTCCATCCCCCTTCTATTTCGCCATGATTCCACCACCGCATCATTGTTTCTTTTATCGTTTCGAAACCAGGCGTAGGGGCGTCCAACAAAAGAAAATTCGGGGCAATGCACATATGCAGGTTATTATCGCCGTATGTCAACGGATATACCGCTTTAAAATTCATCACTTCATTATCCATCGAGCTGCCATGGATAACGCCGCTCCAACCGTTGCCGATATAAGTTACAACCTTCAGTAGATCATATTTGACTTCCGCCGTGTCGAATTGCGCCATGCTATACCACAGAATCGAATTGAGAAACGGACCGCCCGAATCTATTCTCACTCTTTGATTTTCTGAATCATAGGT
>JAAYCL010000018.1 GCA_012729785.1 Chlamydiota bacterium
ATCCCCCTTCTTCGTGCCCGTGGCGCCCGACTCCTTCTCCTCTGCGCCCGCCGTCTCCTTCCCCTTCCCGCCGGGCCCTTCACCTTTCGCGGCGCCCTTCTCCACGCCTTTCCCGCCCGCCGTCTCCTCTCCCGCCTGACCCGAGCCGGCATCTCCCTTCTTCGTGCCCGCGGCGCCCGACTCCTTCTCCTCCGCTCCCGCCGAACCGGAGGCGCCGCTTTTAGCCCCCTTCGAACCGGCGCCGCCGCCTTTGGCGTCCCCCCCCTCTTTCATCTCCCCGCCGCCGGATGCCGGAAGACCTTCCGCCGCGCCTCCGCCCGGCGAACGATCACCGGCCTGAAGTCCGAGATCCTGAAGCGGGTTCTTCGTGCCGCCCGCCTCGTCTCCCTCGTGGCCGGCACCGTCGTCCTTCTTCCCCGCGCCGGCGCCTTTGGAACTGTCCGTCGACGCCGGCTCCTTCCCTTCGGCCGCGTCCCTGCCGCCGCCCGCGGCGCCCCCCTCACCCTTCTTCCCCTCCCCGCTTGCATCCCCGGAGGCATCGTTCTGCGCCGCCCCGCCGGTGCCGTCGCCGGACGCCTTCTCCCCGCCCTCCGCCCCCTGGCGCCGCCCCCGCTCCATCTGTTCGATCTGTCTCGAGATCCCCTGCATCATCTGGCGGAGTTCCTGCCGCATCCGGGCCATCTCCTGCTGCTCGGCGTAGGCGGGGGCCTCCGGCTTTTGGGCTTCCGCAGCGGCGGCTTCCGGGGTCGGGGTCGGGGTGGGAACGGACTCCTCGTCCTCCTCGATCTCTCCGCCGGCGGGGCGCTCCCGCTCCTCCGTTTCATCCCTCGGGGCGGGCGCGATGACGCCTGTCAGCGTCAGGGAGGCGTGGAGCAGAAACGCCATGGCGATGGCGAGGGCGATGTAGGCGGACGGGGGCGTGCGGTGCGGCAGGATCGAGCGTATCCTCTCGGGTCCGAGCTCTTGGGCGATATCCTCGGCCAGACGGTCGAAAAGGCGGGGCCTGTCCCGCAACGCCGCGTATTCCCTGAAGGTGACGAGGCGCTGCTTCAGGTTCATCTCGCCGTCGATCAGGGCCGCGGCCGCGTCCCTGCCGGTCCAGCGCCGCGCCGCCGCGGCGATCCTCATCGCCGCGAATGCGACGGTCAGCAGGGCAAGGACAGCGGGGACGAAACGAGCACCGGGGAAGAGGCGCCCGAGGATGAACCCGGCGAAGAACGCGGCGAGGAGGGCGGCGAGGCAGTCGAACAAGGCGCGCTCCGCCCGCAGGAGGTTTGCGCGCGCGCGGACGCGCTCGAGGCGCTCCTCGATCATCGCCTCGGGCGAGGCGTTCGGCGCCGGATGCTTCGGGGTTGCGGGGCGCACCATCTTCATCGGATCGCACGAGGAAAGGTCGGAACTTCGTCGCGCGGGTTCAAGGGTTCAGGGCGGCTTGGGGCGGCGCTTCCTCCACCCAGACCTTCTCCTCCTCCTCCATCCAGTGCCCGGAGGGGATGAGCCGCTCCTCGAAGTGCGCCTCGACGATCGTGCCGTCGACGACCTTCTCCTCGACCCAGACGCGCTTCTTCCGCGAGGTGTCGACCCACCGGCTCTTCTTCGCGACCTCCCAGCGGCCCGGACCCGCCGCGGCCGGCTTGGTCCTGCCGGTCAGCATATCCTGCTCGACCCCCTGGAGGAGGGCCTTCTCCGCCTTCTTCCTGCCGACGTTCTCGAAATGGCTCCCGGCCATCCCGCCCACCAGCGTCCCGGCGCCGGCCCCGAGCATCACCCCCTCGGCGACGTGCCCGGTCGCGGCGCCGAGAGCCACCCCCGCCCCCGCGCCCACCAGCGTTCCCACGGCCGCGAAGTTGCGCGTGTTCGCGAAATCGGCGCAGCCCGCCATCCCGGCGACGGCGAGCGCCGCCAGCGGCGGGAAGAGGAACCTGAACGGCATCGTCATGGCACCACCCCGGGAGGCGCGGCCCCGGCCCGGCGCCGAAGCGGCGGGTTCAGTAACGCCGCCCCCGGTAGTCGTAGTTCGGGGCGGGCATGTTCCGGTACCAATCGGCGCCTATCTGATCCCCGCGCCGGTCGATGTCGAGCCCGCCGCTGCGCATCCTTCCGTACGAGTCGGGGCGCGGGGCGGTCGGCGAGTAGTCGTAGTAGGTGCGGCTCGTCGGGTACCCGCCGTCCGGCTGCTGCGGATAGGTCCCCGGGGCGCCGCTGTACGTCCCGCCGAACGGCAGGGCCCCGCCCTGCGGATAGCCGGGGATCGGCCGGAGCGGCCGCCTCGTCGGCGGCGCCGGGCTCTCCTGGTCGATGGACTGGTCCGGGTACCAGCCGCCGGACGCCTGATCGAGCCCCTGTCCCCGGGAGATCCCGCGGGCCATGCAGACGGATACGATCGCGGCCGCGACACACCATGCCGCCCGCATCTTCACCTCCGCCCATATTCTACACCCCGCGCGGCGCCCCGTCAACGAGGCGGGGGCCCCTGCCCGCGCCCCTCTTCAGCGGGGCCGAGATCCTTCGTCATCGTCAGCAGGTTGGTCTCCCCGTCGCGCCGGTACTCGATCGAGTCCATCGAGTGCCGGACGAGGTAGATCCCCATCCCGCCCGGCTCCCGCTCGCCGAGGGGGCGGGAGATGTCGGGGGGCGGCACGCAGAGGGGGTTGAAGGGGACGCCGTCGTCCGCCACCTCGACGGAAAGGCCGCGGCCTTCCCGCGCGAGTCGGACGCGGACCAGATGCTCGTCCCGGTCGCGATAGGCGTAGCGGACGATGTTGGAGACCGCCTCCTCGAGCGCGAGACGCAGGTCGTGAACCGCCTCCTCCCCCAGTCCCGCCTCCTCGCCGAACAGCGTGACCTCCGCGGCGAGGCGGACCAGCTCGGCGGCGTCGTTTTTGAGCACAAGCTCGCGTTTCACCCCCGCCCCTCCCCGACGCGTCCGCCCGGCGCCGCCCGCCGCGGCGTTCTACGGCTCCCGCTGAATCGCGGCGAGATACCGGTCCATCTCCTCCGTGCTCTCGAAGATCTGCTCCCGCGGGAGGGCGTTGACGATCTCGAAGACCCTCCGCACCCTCGGCCTGAGGTTCACGATCAGCAGTTCCGCCTTCCCCCCCTTCATGACCTTCCGCGCCCGTATCAGCACGCTCAGCCCCGCGCTGCTGATATAGTCCACGCCGCTCATGTCGAGGATGAGGATCCGAGGGGACCCCGCGATGACGGTCTCCATCTCCTTCTCCAAGACGGGCGCGGTGACCGTGTCGATCTCCCCGCACGGCGACACGATCGACACACCGTACTCCCTCCTGACCACGTTCACCGTCAGCGGCATACGCACCCCCCGTGCCATTCGCCGGTTGCGCCGCGCCCCGTCGTCAGAGCGCCGGCAACTCCTGGCTGCGGAGGCGGTCGTCGTCGATCCGCCTCCGCAGCCACTCCATCGTCTGCTCCAGGCGCTGCGGCAGATTCCCCCCCACCTCGATCTTGTCTCCGCGGAAATCGGCCCACGCGGCCCTGATGCGGCGCTCGATATCGAGCTGGAACTCCTCGTTGGTCGAGCGCACCCCGTCCTCCATCCCGCGGTTCCTGCTCAGCCGGAGGCAATCGTCCAGCCGGATGCGGACGAGCAGGGAGTAGGTCCTCTGCCAGTTCGCGGCGACGTCGCGGATCAGGGCGGCGACGCCGGCGTCCACGTACCCGCGCTCGGCGCCGCGCAGGGCGAAGATGGTGTTGTCGAAGACGCAGCGGTCGCAGAGGAGGAAATCGGGCATCCGCTCCGCGTGCTCGAGCTCGAGCTGGATCTGTTCCTTCAGGATCCAGTACTGCCCGCGCGTCACGGCGCCGCTCTCGTTGATGTCGTACGGACACAGGCGCGAGAGCTCGGGCACCATCTCCACCTGGAACGCCCGGTACTTGAGCTCGCTGAACAGCCGGTGTATGAAGGTGGTCTTCCCCACGCCGAACGTGCCGATGACGCCGATCTTGTGCATCAGATCCCCCTTTGTAACTGATTATAGCACGCGGCGCGGGCGGCGAGGGCGGGTTGTCAGGCGCTTTTCCGGCAGGGCCGGATTTCGGACAGGGTACGCCCCGCCGGATGGACTGGAAGGCCGGCGGCATGGGCGGTTCCGAGTTGCCGGGGGGGGCCGATCCATATTCCCATCTAGGAATTATTCTCTTGCTTTCTCCCGATCGTTATGGTAGCTTTTTGAAACTGGACATCTCCACCGCGTAGTGCGGGAAGGAGCGACGTCCTGAATGGCTGTACGGCGGGAGGTTGATGTTATGCGCGTCATGGTTGCGGTTGTGGCCCTCGCGGCCCTCGTGATTTCGATGGGGCTGGCGGGCGCTCAGGAGCAGAAGACGGAAGGCGTCATGGGAGCGATCAAGAATATCGTCCCCGGCGGCTCCGACGAGGCGGCGGCCAAGAAAGAGGGAGAGGGGATGCTCGATAAGATGAAGGGCATGCTCTCCGGCAGCGAGAAGAAGGAAGGCGAGGGGCTCCTGGACAAGGCCAAGAGCGCCGTCTCCGGCGAGAAGAAGGAAGGCGAGGGGCTGCTGGACAAGGCCAAGAGCGCCGTCTCCGGCGAGAAGAAGGAAGGCGAGGGGCTGTTGGACAAGGCCAAGAGCGCCATCTCCTGTTCCGACAAGCCCGCCACCGAGGCCGAGGGCAAGGGGATGCTCGACAAGATGAAGGGCATGCTCCCCGGCGGCGAGAACAAGTAACCGGCGTAGGGAAGGAGTTCGCGGGGGAGGGCGCTTAGCAGGCGTCCTCCCCCGTTTCGTTGGCAGCCGCCCGCATACGGCGAACGAAAGGAGGCGATAATGGCGGTCAAGGTGAAGGTCTTCGAAGAGTTCAAGGCGTTCCTGGTCAAGAGCAACGCCCTCGCGCTCGCCATCGGCGTCATCATCGGTGCCGCGATCGGGAAACTCGTGGGCTCCCTGGTCAACGACGTCCTGATGCCGGTCATCGGCCGGGTCACCGGCGGCATCGACTTCTCGAACCTCTACATCAACCTCACCCCGAGCGTCGCGTTCGAGAACTACGCCAAGGCGAAGGAGGCGGGGGCCGCGCTGGGGTACGGCGTCTTCATCAACAACATCATCGATTTCGTCATCATCTCGTTCGTCGTCTTCATGATCACGAAGGCGCTCCTGAAGGAGAAGCCCGCGCCTGCCGGCCCCGCCACCAAGACGTGCCGGGAATGCGGGGAGACGGTTCTCGCGTCCGCGAGAAAATGCAAATGGTGCGGAAGCGCTCTTTCCTGACCTCCGCGATGGCGCGCGCCTGCCCACGGCAGTGAACGCGCGGTAACCGCGTAGTGAGCAACACACAAGCGCCCGGCGGGATTTCCCGCCGGGCGCTTCGTTTCATTCAGATTTCACGATGGAATGCCGATAGCGTCTATACGTTCGAGTTGAATTGATATATACAATATAATATATTTTAATACTTTGGATTAACACATGCAAAACAAATATATGCTCATAAGCATAATGTTATACATATTATGGTATGTTTTGCAAAGATTTCGGATTTTGCACTGGACTCTTCCATCGGATATGCTACTCTTTACTGACGATCCTTGAAGCGCTGGATCGTGGCATCACAACACCGGGTAGAAGGAAGCACCTTCCAGGCCACCGGTTCCGGGGGCCCTGCGGTTTCGCCTTATTGAGCTTTTACCTTCGGTTTGCCGGGCACACGTATTCGTTCGAGGAGATACAACGCGATGAGATACCTTGCGGCCGCCATCATCCTTTTCGCGGCGCTTCACCATACCGCCGCGGACGCCACGCAGACCCTCGCGAACGGGGGGCACTCCTCCGTGGGGATAGCTTCGTGGTATTCGCGTTCGGATCGCGGCATCCGAAAGACCACCGCCAACATGGAGAGATTCTCCGACAAGAAGCACACCTGCGCGGCATGGCATCTGCCGTTCAACACGATGCTCCGGGTGACCAACCTCCAGAACGGCAAGTCGGTGATCGTGCGCGTCAACGACCGGGGTCCCGCCAAGCGGCTGGTCCGGAAGGGGCGCATCATCGACCTGACGAAGGCCGCCTTTCTCCAGATCGCCGATCCCGGCGACGGCCTCATCCCGATCCAAATCTGCCGGCTCTAGACGCCTCCCCTGCCGGCGCGCCCGCCCCGCCAAGGGCCTCCCCATCCCCTCCGAGACGCATGCCGCGGCGCCACGCCGCACGGGGGCCGCTGCCTGCGGCGATCGGTCCCGAGGGATGGCCACGGCGCGCATACCGCCCGGGAACCCAGAATCCCCCCTTCCCCTGGAAGATACCGAATGCGCCGTTCTACTTCGACAATACCGGCGACACGGTCGTATCCTTTGCGAGGGGGTCCCGATGGTTGTACCAGCCGGGTGTCCATGGCAATCTATACCAGGTGCCGACAAACTGCCATGATTGATAGTCCGGCATGGACGTTCCCAGATTCCACGCCACCTTCGACGCCACCGCAACGCGCACATCGCCGTCCGGCCGAATCACGTAGGCATCCCCCACGACGCCGAGCTGGTCCTCGCGGTTGTGCAACCCGTCGCCGATCGCATCGTCCGCCGGGCACAGGAATATCACCTTGTTCTGCATCGAGTGGGCATATATATAGTCACACACCGCGTCGTACGTCTTCCCCTCGATGTACTCTCCCTCTTCCTTCATATCCATCACGATGGCAAAACCATGTGGCGGAATGATCATCCCGGGGACAAACGGATCGTACGGGTAATCCTCCAGCGCCTGATCGAATGTGTTGTTGTCGTAGATCCCGAGCTCCGAGATATCAAACGG
The DNA here is from genome assembly GCA_012729785.1 of Chlamydiota bacterium. Taxonomy (NCBI): domain Bacteria; kingdom Pseudomonadati; phylum Chlamydiota; species Chlamydiota bacterium. The sequence continues at coordinate 6,793 of JAAYCL010000018.1, forward strand.
ATACCCGTGTGGATTAAAGATCTCGATCCACTCCCCGGTCTCCTCGTAGGCCTCAAGGGCACGAGGAGCTACCTCGTTCAGATACCTGAAATTCGGAATGACGTAGGGCCCGCTCCCGGGATCCGCCTCCACCCCGCCCGCCGCCAACGCCAGCACCGCAATCGCCGCAATCATGCATCCGTATTTCATCTCAACCTCCCGGACCTTGTTGTTTCTCCGTTCCGCACGGTTTCACGAGTAACGCTTGACTGTTCTGCCGGCTGCCTCCTTTCTTGTGCGTTCCGCCGCACGCCGCCGCACGCACGGGCGCTACCGTTTTCCCCGCAACGTGAGAATCCCCCCCCAGGGCCATGCGCCGCCGAACGTGTCGCCGATGTCGATCACCCACGGGCGGGCAGCGGAGGGTACTCGGCCGGCTGAAAATCGATTCGCACCGGCGTGGGCGTGGGTTCCGGAGCACGACTGAATGAGTATACCGTCCCCTTGTCGCTCGCTCCGCCCAGCCCCGTCACCCCGTGGAGCGCATCGCCGTTCAGTATCAGGGGTCCCCAGGGATACTCCCCATCCGCGCCCGCGGACTCGTGCAGAAGCGTGAAATCCCCGCCGTCTGTTCGGATGGAAAAGATCGTCCCCTTCCCCTGCGCGCCGCCTTCGGCCGTCGTCCCGTAGAGCGTACTCCCGTCGGATACCAGGCCGTGCCCGGGCCCCTCCCCGTCGCCTGTCGCGCCCGCGAAGCTGCGCAGAATCGTGTGCGACGCGCCGGCGGCCCCCCCCCGCCGTCACGGCGGCCACGCTCAGTATCAACGCGATCCCCCTCGCCCATTCAGTCATGACGCCCCTCTCTCCTCCAGCTATCCGGCTGTGCGTTCGCGCACGGCACACAGCCGGGACCGTTCCCGGCATTCCGTGCTCAACCGTCAACCGCGCATCATTCAGGCATACCGACACTGCCCCCCCCCTCGATCGCCCCCCCTACACCGCGACGCACCTCGCGCTCCCCGCCCTTGCTCGGCCCGATGAAATCGCTCCTGTGCACGACCTTCACACGGTAACGACACCCCGGCCCGGGACCGAATCCCCCGCCCGATCTCGATCCGTCAAACTCGACATGCAGCAGGGAGCCCACGGGGTACTCCCGGCAGGCGAGGAAATAGAGCCCCCCCGCGCTCACGTTCACCGTGCAGGTCGACTCGCCGTGCGACGCCGAAACGGCATCCTCTCTCCATACCCTGATCGGGAGATAGAGATTGCACCGAATATGTCTGCGCCTCTCTCCGACGACCGCGGCTGTGTCCGCCGCCTCCGCCCCGGCGACGCACATCGCCTTCTCCTGTCTCATCTCCCCGCCCTCCGCCCCGCCGCCGTCTCCCGCTTTTTCGCGCCTGGCGTTTTCCGTGCAGCCGCGAAGAGGGACGAAATGAACGCATCCTGCGTCGATTCAACGCGCGACTCCGTCACGCGTCTCATGAGCTCGTCGGCGTTCCTGAAGTCGTTCCTTTCACGCGCTCCTTTTCGAATCTGCGCGTCGTATCCCGAAACGGAGGAATACACACAATACCCTCCTCCCAATTTAGTACCGTCGCCGGAATGCACAGTACTTCACCCATTTGGAGTATTAGCACCTTCCATGCCAAGGCGTCGACATAGAATCGGCAGGCCAATATGCCCTTAACATCCTCTCCCGCTATAGATTGCGAATAGATGCCGGCCGCGCATCGCCGTTCGGATTTGGAAGGTGGCTCCTGATGGGAACTTAGTTACCGCCGATGATGCGCAATCGCTTCAAACGATAAGCTCCATATCGCGAATACACGCCATGCCGTTACCGGAAGGCGGCAACCGGTCATTCGGCATGACTTCCTTATTGCCTTTCCCCTGAGAAGACCGATTCCCGCCGCGCATAATTGGCCGGGCGCGAAAAGCCGGCGTCGACAGCGTCGTCCGTACGACTGTTTCAGATACCCGCGTGCCACCGCCGGCCATGCGCGGTTACGCCCGTGCCCGTCGTCCACCTGCGCCGATTTCCGAAGCCGCACCTCTCACGAAAGCACCCCGCTCCTCCTTCTTCAGGGTGTGGTATACTGATTTCGGACAACCAGGAGGCCCTCTCCATGCACGGCATCGGTGTCCTCTCCATCCATGCGTTATGCCTCTCGGTGGCCTTCCTTTCCCCGGATGATCGAGCGCTCGCTGCATCCGCGTCCTGGCCGATGTTCAGACGGAACCCGTCACGCACGGGCCACACCATGGTCAACGGGCCGTCCCAGGGTTTTCTCGTCTGGAGCTACCGGACCGGGGATCTGATCATCTCGTCCCCGGCGGTCGACGACGCGGGGCGTATCTGCATCGGTTCCTCCGACCACAGGATCTACAACCTTTCCGCATCCGGCACGCTCGCGTGGAGCTACCGAACCGGCGACAGCATATCCTCCTCCCCCGCGCTCGACGCCGACGGGAGGGCGCTAATCGCGTCGCGCGACGGAACCCTCTACGCGGTATCCTCTTCCGGCGATCTGGTGTGGAGCTATGCGCTTTGGCAACCCGGAGCGGATGAAAAACTCTTCCTCTCCTCCCCCCTCCTCACGCCGGCGGGGGGGATCCGCATCGGGAGCGCAACAGGCATCTTCGCCCTGAACGCCGCGGGTTCACTGGAGTGGAGCTACGCAACGGGGGACTACACGGTGAGTTCTCCGTCGTGCGGCGCCGATGGAACGGTCTACGCGGGAGGCACAGACAAGATCCTGTACGCGATCGGCCCGCGGGGCGCACTGGCGTGGAGTTACTCCGGGAGCGGCAAGATCGTCTCTTCCGCGGCGGTCGACCTGAACGGACGTGTGATTCTGGGGGAACACGGCGGACCGATATTCGATGGGGGGGCGCTTTTCTGTTTTGAGGCCTCCGGTACGTTTGCCTGGTCCTACGCGCACACATACGGCATCGATTCCTCCCCGGCGCTTGGAACGGACGGGGGCCTGTACTACGGCGGCTCCCTGGACAACACGATCTACCGCCTCGAATCCGACGGCGCGCTGCGGTGGAGCTACATCACCGGAGAGATGCTCTTCTCATCCCCTGCGCTGGACCTGTGCGGGTCGGTCTACATCGGTTCTTCGTATTCGTATGTCGAAAACGGTTCTTCGTATGTCGAAATCGGGCAACCACCAGGCGCCGTCTACGCCATCGCTCCGGACGGCTCCCTTACCTGGAGCTACCGGACGGCGGGTGCGGTGATGTCGTCCCCGGCGATAGGCTCGGACGGCAGGGTGCACGCGGGGTCGTCTGATAACACCCTCTACGTCTTCGCGGGGCCCCCGGAGTACGCCTTCGCCGTCGTGAGCAACGCCGGCCTCCCGGCGCCCGCCGAGCCGGGCGACACGATCTCCTTCATCCGCTGCGACACGCACGGCGTCATCGATACGATCCCGGTGGGACGCCGTCCCCAGGGGGTCGAGATCACGGCTGACCGGCAGCGGATCTACGTCGCCAACGAGGACGATCGCACGGTCTCCATCGTGCACACCGGAGCCCGCGCGCCCATCGCGACCGTTCCGGTCCCGCTCGATCCTCGCGGCGTCAAGGAGAGCGCGGACGGCCGGCACGTCTACGTCACCTGCGGGGCGGAGGGGGAAACGGGTCTCCTTGCGGTCATCGGCAGGGAGTCCGACTCCGTCGAGCGCGAGATCCCCGTGGGCGAGCGCCCCAGTTACGGGATCGTGGAGCTTCCGGAGGAGCGGGTGCTTTTCGTGAGCAACAGGAACTCCAACGATATCTCCGTGATCGACACGGACGAGTGGACCGAACTCGGGCGGATCCGCGGCCTGGACTGGCCGGTGGGGATGGCGCGCATCGGCGACGAACTGTACATCGCGAACTACGGCGAGGACGCAACGCGGCGCACGCCCCTCTCCGTCCTTTCCTGGGATTCCCCCCCGCGTTCCGTCGCCTCGGATAACGCATGGCAGATCCTCTCCTGTGGGGGGCTTGGGTACGCCACGAACTACAACGACGACCGCGTCACCGTCCTTAACCCATCCTCGCGCCGCGTGGTGGCCTTTGCGGGAGGGATGTGCGGTCCCAACGGCATCGCGGCGAGCCGCGACGGTCGCCTGCTCTACGTGGTGAACTCAGCCTCATCGGAGCCGGCGTGCGGAGGCCAGGGGATCGTGGCGGTCCTGGACCGGGAGAATCTCGCCGTCGTCCGCCGGATCGCCGTGGGCGCGTACCCGTCGCAGATCGACGTCGCCGGTCCGGCGCGGGCGGACGACTGGCCGTGCGGCTGCCCGCCGCCGGGGGCCGGAGCGACACTCTGTGTGGCGGAACCGACCGCCTCCCGCGGGGGCACGGTCGCCCTGTCGTACAGGCTCGAACCGGGCCTCTCCGACGCGCCGGCGGACGCGCTCCTCGGCGTGGTCCTGCCGGACGGGAGCATCCACGCGTTCAGCTGGAACCTGTTCCGGCTCGAGGTCGTTCCCATGCCGGTCGATATCCGCCCCCTTGAACGTGTCGGGAGGTGGCTCGACATGTCGACCGGCGGAGGAGGGACGCTCTCCTTTCCTGTCCCCCTTGACGCCCCGCAGGGGGAGTACCGTTTCATCGGCGCCCTCGTCCGCGCGGCAACCGATGACGCGGAACAGGTCGTGTACTCCAACCGATTCCGCATACGCTGAGACCGCATGGGCATGCCCCGACACGACTGGCGGACATCCTCGGCCGCGCACGGCCCCCCAGGATATCCCCGCCTGTTCGACAGCCCTGCGCGCGCGTGGCGATGCCCCTCCGCCGCCCTCATCGCGTGCCTCCTCGCCATGATCCTGCCCGCGGCGGAGGCGGATAACGGGGACACCTCCCGCGCCATCCGCTTCTCCCGCGGCCTCTCCGCGTACGACGCCGGCCGCTACGGCGAGGCGGTCGCACTCTTCCGCACGCTGACGGATCGAAGTCCGGTCGACCGCGACGCGCAGTACTATCTCGGCCTGTCCCTCTCAGGCGCGGGCGACGCTGAAGCGGCCTGCGAGGTGTTGGGCGCACTGCACCGGGCCGCCCCCGACTTCTTCCCCGGCGGGGAGGAGTACGCGACCGCCCTGATCCGGACGCAACGATGGCGCGAGGCCGGAACGGTGATCGACGAACTCGAGGCGCGTCGGCCCGGCCGGGGGGAGCGTGACGCGATCCTCCTCCTCCGCGGTATCCTCGCGGGGGAGCAGGGGGACCATGGGCGCGCCGTGGAACTGCTCGGGAGGGTGGCGCCGGAACGGCCCGACTACTGGGCCCGCGCCCGCTACTGCCGCGGGCGCTACCTCTCCAGGGCGGGGGAAACGCGGAAGGCCCTGGACGAATACTCCCTGATCCAGGAGGGTTTCCCCCTCTCCGAGATCGGCCGCGCCGCCGCGCAGGAGGCCGAGGCGCTGCGGGGCGCCGTCGAGAAGGAGAAGAACTGGTGGGGGCGCCTCTCGACCAGATACGAGTACGACGACAATGTCATCCTCATGCCGGACGACGCCCCGCTTCCCGGCGCCACGCAACAGGGCGACTGGCGGTTTCTGACTACCTTCGAGCTCGACGCCGTCCCCTTCTCGAGGGACGGGTTCGACCTGATCACCCGCTACAATTTCATCCAGTCGGTACACAACCGGCTCGGAAATTTCAACTTGAACGGCAACGTCGCGGACGGCTTCATCCGCTACCGGCATCCGCTCCTCACCCCTTTCGCGGGGTACGAATTCGCGTACTACTTCCTCGACGACTGCAAGCAGGGGTATCTCCGCGGCAACCGCATCTTCGCCGGCGCCGAGCTCCCCCGCACCGCGCACAGTCTCTACCGGGTCCTGTACGAGTGCGCCTTCGACGATTACCTGCTCCCGTTCTCCTCTCCCGAGGACGACTGGGACACCTCCCCCGCGAGCATCATCACGCTCGAGCAGTTCCTGTTCCTCGGCGCGGCGCGGCAGGCGTTCTGGCGAACCGCGGTCGGCTACCGCAACAACAACGCGCGCGGGGACGACTTCTACTACCACGGCTGCTCAATCGTCGGGGAGTTCTACTGCCCCCTCCCATGGCGCCTGAGCGCCGACTGCTCCGCGGAGTACCGTTTCAACGACTTCACGCGCGGCGCGGACGGCCGCCGCGACCGGTGTCTGCTGCTCAACGCGGAGCTCCGCAGGACGCTCCGCGAGGGGGTCGATATCGTCTTCAACTACGGCTTCACGAGAAACAGGTCCGACGTACCGCTCTACGAGTACCGGAGGGGTATCTACTCGATGATCCTGGATCTGTATTTCTGACGGCCGCGTCCCGGGATGCACGCGCGTGGAAGAGGGGATGCGTCAGATCCGGATGTCGAGCCGCCGGATCATCTCGTCCAGCCCCCTCCTGCTGACGCCGAGCTCCTCGGCCGCCCTGCTCTTGTTCCCCCCCGAGTCGGTCAGCGCCCTGACGATCCACGTCCTCTGCACGAGGGCGATGGCCTCCTTCAGATTCACGCCGGGGGCCGCCGACACCTCAGCCGGGAACTCGCCGCGGGGCAGGCCGGTGATCTTCTCGGAGAGGGACCGGGATTCGATCGTCCCCCCCTCGGGCGCCAAAAGCACGGCCCGCTCGATCTCGTTCTCGAGCTCCCGGATGTTCCCGGGGAACGGGTAGTTGCGCAGGCAGACCATCGCCTCCCGGCTGATCCCCTGCACCCGCTTGTCGAGCTTGCGGGAGAACCGCTCGATGAGGTGGGGGACAAGCAGATCCAGATCCCCCTCGCGCTGCCGGAGAGGCGGTACATGGATGACGATGGCGTTGAGCCGGTAGAAGAGGTCCTCCCGGAACCGCCCGGCCGCGACCTCCTCCTCCAGGTTCTTGTTCGTCGCGGAGATGATCCTGAGATCCACCCTCCGCTCCTCGACCCCCCCGACGGGACGCAGCGATCCCTCCTGCAGGACGCGGAGCAGCTTCGCCTGGAGCCCGGCGGACATGTCCGCGACCTCGTCGAGGAAGACGGTCCCGCCGTGGGCGAGTTCGAGGAGGCCCTTCTTGTCCTGGGCCGCCCCGGTGAACGCCCCGCGGACATGGCCGAACAGCTCGCTCTCCAGGAGCGACTCGGGGAGCGCGCTGCAGTTCTGCGCCACGAAGAGCTGGGCGCGCCGGGTACTCAGCGCGTGGATCGAGCGCGCGATAAGCTCCTTGCCGGTGCCGGTCTCCCCCTCGATAAGCACCGAGATGGTCGATCCCGCGGTCTTCTCGATGAGGGCGTACACCGCCTGCATGGCCTTGCTCTCCCCGATGAGCGAGGATCCACCCCACGCGGCCTGCCGCTCGATCTTCAAATAGACGTTCTCGCTCGCGAGCGCCTCCTCGTGCTCCCGCACCCGTGCGTAGAGGAATGCGTTCTCCATCGAGGTCGCGACCTGCCGCGCGAGCGAGGCAAGCACATCCACGTCGAAACCGAAGGGGGGGGGGACGGAGCCGCTGTCGACATAGATCATTCCCAGCGGCGCGCCTTTCCCCTTGAGCGGGATGCAGAGCAGGTACCGAGTGGGGGCGGCCGCGCCGCGCACGCGGGCCTTGCGCAGCGCACGCGGCACCGAGGGGATGGCGATGATCGAGCCCGAGGCCGCGCTTCGACCGGCCATTTCGCGCGCGAACGCAAAGGCGGGACTCTCCCACTGCGCCTCGTCCAATCCGCGTCCCGCCGCCACGGCGGGACGCCGCTCCGCCCCCTCCGCAACGGTCAGGAGGCCGCGCTCAGCCGCGGTGATGCCCATGAACGCGTCCAGCACTTTGGGCAACAGCGCCGGCGGGTCAAGGATGGCCCCGAGCGCCGCGCTCAGCTCGAGGGCCGTGCGGCGCTGGAGGCGCTGGTGGGTCTCCCTCCTGTACCCGATGTACTTCGTGACGGCAAGGTATCCGGCGAATATGGAGAAGAGCGGGTAGAGGGTGGAGATGGTGCGGCGCAGGACGACAAACAAGGCGTAGTCGCAGGCGAGGAACGCCGCCGCGACGCCGAGGAATACGGCCAGTTCGCCGGTCGTCCTCCGTACCAACGGCAACAGGAGGCCGAGCAGGAGGGTGAACGCCACGACACAGGCGGCGGTCAGTCCCGCTCCCCTTATCCGCTGGTCGAGATGAAAGCCGGTGAGGATGTTTTCGACCACGGTCGCCTGGATCTCGATGCTGGAGGTCATTGGGTTGAACGGGCTCACCCTCGATTCGAAGGCGCCCGGGGCGGTCCCGCCCACGAGAACGATCTTGCCCTCGATCCTCTTCCGGTCGAATGTGCCGTCGAGGATGCGCGCGGCGGATAACAACGGAAACCGCCGCCGGGGATCGGCGTAGTTGATGAAATAGAGCGCCTGCGAATCGCACGAGATCCTGTAATCCCCCAGGAGGACCTCCTTCGCCTCCGGACCGTCAAGTATGAGCTGCAGCACCCCCTGCCCCGGAAGCATGCGAAGCACCTCCAGTGCCAGCGAGGGATAGTACCCCCCCTGGGCCTGGATGAGGAGGGGCACCTGGCGTATCGAGCCGTCCAGGGCCGCCATCGCATTGTAGAATCCGACCCCTCGCGCGGCATCGTGGAGAGGCGCCGCATTCGCCTCGACCCCGTACGCCTGGAGGACGTGGGTGACCTCGGCGGGGGGGCCGGACTGGAGGACCGCGTTCACCCTCGATCCCGAGAGCGACGCGACGGCCGACTCGAACGCGGCCTGCGGCTGGTGCCGCGCCTCGTGCTGGTCCAGATAGAAGAAGATGGAGAGGACGGCGCGGTTCGATTCCCGGAGGGCGGCGGCGAGCGCCTCGCTGTCCGATGCGCCGCCCCCCGCGAAGAGCACGTCGAGGCCGATCGCCCTCGGGCGGCACTGCGAGATCGTCTCGACGAGGCGCGCCATCGTTTCGCGGGGCCATGGCCAGCGGGAGACGCCCGCGAGGCTCTCCTTATCGATGGCGACCAGCACGATTGCATCGCTCGGGGCGGACGCCGGACGGAGGCGGAACTTGGCGTCGAGGAGACGCAGGTTGAGCTGCTCGACGAGTGGATTCTTGAAGGGGATGAGGGCACACGAGACCGCCGCGACACAAAGGCCTATCTGCAGCCCTTTCAGCGACAGTCCCCATTTCATCGTCAATCGGGAGGCGGTCTTCTCTGGAATGTGTCGCTTCGGATCGAGGGGGGTTTCGCCGCCGGCGGGGGAGCGGCGACCGCGGCTGAGGCAGGCACGCTGAGATTCCGCGGATTGAGCGGACCGTCGCCGGAAACCACCGTCTGGGGGCTGACGCCATCCCGTCCGCCGGCGAGTCGCGCCGATCCATCCGTCCGGGAACCGCCGGGCAGCACCGCGTCCGCGGCGCCGCGCGCAACGGGGCTCTTTCGGCGCTCCTCGCTGAACTGGAGGCGCGTCTTCTCGATCTCCGAGGCGGTCAGCGGCGCCACACGGATCGGTCCGTCGGGCTTTTGTACCTCGGCCATCTCTTGCTCCCCGAGGATCCGAAGAAGGCCGGCCATGTTCCGCAGTTCGAGCGATCCTTCGTACACGTAGACCCGGGTGAATTCCCCGGGGAGGGTCTCAACGGTGAAATCGGTGCCGCGCACGCCGGCGATGGTGTTCCACGCCTTGACCTGGAACGTGGAACCGGTTCCCAACTGGGGTTCGACCTGCGAACGAAGCATTCCCCTCGCGAGGCCGATAACGCTTTCGCAGAAGCCGGTATCCCGCGCGTAGCGGTGCCTCTCGAGCTTCAGTTCCGTGTTCTCCCCGACGGTGAGCACGGCCTTCTCGAAGACGAGCTTGGCCATCGAGGCGCCGGACGTCACCAGGGTCGCGCCGCCCGGCACGGTATCCCCGATCTTGAGCGGCGCCGGCGGGGCGTCGCCGGGCGCCGATACGGTGACGGTCCCGGTGAGCCCGATCACCGTCCCCTCGTCTCCCGCCCGCACGACCGAAGGGGTTCCCCAGATGCATACCGCAACGACTATCGCGATTGCCGGCAATCCGTTCGATATCATCCGCCGTCCTCCCGTTGCGCGCCGGCCGATTCACGCCTCGCACTATGATAGTGCCCAACCGCGCGGCTGGCAAACTAAAAAGCGCCGAACATCCGACAGCCGTGCGAGTTGCGGCGTCTTCCCATCCCGAGCCGTGACGAGCCGTCCCTGGTTGCGCCGCACGCCCCTCTGCTTCCCGTGCCCGGGGAGATGGGTTCCGGGATCGGCGTGTTCAGTACGGCGCGTACTGCGCGCGAGCAACGTCGACCACCAGACCGTCAGAAGAGGGCGTGCAGATGCCAGGACGGCACCAGACGCATACACCGCGGCGCGGCATTGCTTCACCTTCCGTTCAGTTCGGGCCCTCTGTCCTGGGCTCCCCCATCGACCGAAGTGAAGATGCCGCATACCCTCTCCGTGCGCGGCTCCCTCAGTTCCCTGTCCGCGCCGCGTTCGCGTTCTCCCCGGAGGAGCTATTGAGAATCTTCCTCAGGGAGGCCGCCACGACCACGTATCTGAGCAGGAGATAGACCTCCATTGCGATCGCCGAAAGAAGCACGATTACGACGAAGAGCTCGAAGAACCACGCCATTGCCAAGCCCCCTCATATGCGATCGTCTCTCCGCTGCGTCGCCACGCACCAGCGCCACTTGTCGCTGCGGCGGCTCGGCCGCCCCGCCCCCCGGCGCACCGGGCACCCGAAACACCTACCTAACCTCCGTAACGTTCGACACCTCGACGGGGTATCGGCGGTTCACGAACTCGCCCGTATCGAGGAACCTGAACGCCGCCTCGAACACCCAGTCCCCACGGAACGACGGATCCGCCGGCACCCCGAACGTCATCTCGCCCGAGGTCGCCCCGTCCCAAAGCGGGAACGCCACCGCATCCCACGTCGCGGGGATGTGCAACGGGTCGAGCGGCGACGCCTCCAAAATGCCCCGCTCCGTCCCGAACAGGTACATCCGCTCGTTCGACAGCGCCTCCGCAACCGGCGCCAGGCCGTCCGTCGTCCCCTGCCCCCGCGCGACCGCGAAGTAGATCCCCACCGGCCTCCCCATCAGCTCCCATATTCGATCCGGGTCCGCCGCCCACTCCAGCGTCACCGTCCCGCCGAGGACGGTCGCATCCTCCCTGATCTCGAGCTCCAGGAAGTTCGCCGGTACCGCCGTCGGCGTCGGCGTGGGCGTATTGTCGGCCGGTTCCACCGGTTCGACTGTCTGTGTCGGGGTGGGTGTCAGCATTCCCGGCGTCCTTGTCGGTATCGGTGTCAGGGGAATGAGCTCATGGGTATAGCGGTTTGCGAAGATCCGGCCCTCGGCACCGTAGACCAGAAGCGCCTCGCCGCTTGAATCGAGCCGCACGGTCACCGCATCGACCTGGAATGCATTGTCATCCGTGGCAACAAAGTCACGCCACGTTCCCCCGAAGCGACATGCAGCACGGGAACGCATGCCGCAACCCAAATCATACGACAGGAGGGCCAGAAGCGCGTCTCCGCGATCATTGCGGCTGACGTCCGGCGCGATGCTGGTGTGCCCCCCGGGACTCCTCTCCTCGGCCGGCGTCCACGTTTCGCCCGCCAGGGTTGAGAAGAAAACGGCATTTCTCCATCCGTCGAACACCTCGAACGCCGCCGACGCTCCGCCCGCAGTGTCGACCGACACGCATGGGCGCGTCACCGCCTGCGCGTCGGGAGGGGTCAGCCGGCTCTTCTGCCATATTCCGCCCGACAGCACCGCGGCGCAGATATTCTCGTCGCCGGAATCAGCCCCGAAGCCGAACAAGACGACCGCCTTGCCCTGTGCGTTCATCGCGAGACGGGCCCCATCGACGAATCGCCACTGCGGCTGCTCGTTCAGCACGACCGGCTCTTCCCACCCGCCGTCCGTATAACGACGCACCGCGAGATCCTCCCCCAAATCGCCGGACCGAGCCCCTTCCCACATGGCCAGCGCACCGCCGTTTTCGTCAACGGCGACCTGCGCATCGTTCAGCGAGAAGTATACGCTCGAGGCGTCGAATATCTGGATCGGATCATTCCAGACGCCCCGTCGCGCAATGACAAGTCTGCCGAGGAGCCGCAACCCCTCCGTCGAGGAGCGCTCCGCAAACACCACCATGCCCTCCCCCGCGGCGTTCAGATCCAGATCGGGCGGCTCCAGAGTCTCCGTGAACTCGGAGCAATGGAGCAGTTCCGGCATCGACCATATCCCTTCGGGGGTACCGTACATGCCGATGATCACCGGGATTCTGTTCCACAATGTCCCACTGGCCGCGACCAGCGCGAATCCTTCCTCGTTGACGGCGACGGCGGGATCGCTGAGGTCTTTGACACCGTAAGTGGTAACGCTGATCGGATCTGTCCAAACGCCGCGCCTGAATCTTCTCACAAAGATCGCATCATGCCTGGCGGCAGCGACGATCGCCTCCACCCCCGAAGGAACCATTTCGAACACCGGCTTCCCGACGGCATCGTACCCCTCCGGGAGAAGCGGTCTCGCTCCCTCCCAATGGCCCGGCGCTTCCGATGAAGCCGGAAAGGGAAATGCAAATATGAAGAAGCCCACTGTCGCACAGACCATTCCACGCACAATCGACCTTCCGTTGCCCCGGCCGCGCGCCGTCTCCACCGCCGACTCGTTTCTGCCTTTCTCCATCTTCAATCCTCCTCTCTTCCGGTTTGCATTGGGAGAAAGCATACGGCGTGCCGCCGGGGCGATATGTCCGCGTTTTCTGCGTTTGCCGTAATATCTTCATAAACAAGGCATTCGGAACAAATCGTTCCCCGGTATGAACCGCTGAAGGGGCGTTGTGACGGGAATTGGCACTCAGTGAGCAGTGCGAATGCGTATTCTTTGCCGCCCTATTGGGGCGGATGGGCCTCGTAGGAGACGCACGCGAGATTGCTGGCCCATCGGGAGGAATCCAGGGGGGACACGGCCTTAGGAACCAGTACCCCGAAGACGCGGTAATCGCACCCCTCTTTCGGAACGGGCTTTCGCGCCGTTCCGATCAGGACAGTGCCGTTGGACACCTCGAATCCCTTCGCGAAGGGGATCAGGGATCCTTCATGACCCTTCCGATCCCCGAAAAAGAGCAACGGCCCTCCGGAAACGGACACCGCGACATAGGCGTCACAGGCGTGATGGGGCGATCGGGCGCCTGGTTCCAAGGACGCAAAAAGCCGGATAGAGCCGGCTTCCTCCTCGACAAGGAAGGAAACACGGTGCGCCGCGGGGTCCTCGCATCCGGTCCGCGCCGACGCCGTGTTCGACGGCGGTGACGGATTGCCGCACCGGTCATACGCAACGATCTCGAAATGGTACGCGACGCCGCGCTCGAGGCCCTCCACCGCAAACTCCTCTTCCGCCCCGGACGCCGCCGCGGATCTGAGATAGTCCCACCGCTCGGCGTTCCAGCCGGCCGTTTCGTCGAGCGGATTGGTCGAGCATCCAATGCGGTAGCGAACCACCGCGCCGTCGGTATCCTCGGGGACGGACCATCTCAGCACCACGGTTCCCGGCCCCCCCCCCGCCGCCCGCAGGTCGGTGACCGGATCGGGCGGCGAACCGTCGCTCGACGGATCGAGCACCTTTAGAAGGTTCAGGCGCCCGCCCGAACGCACCCTGCCGGCAAGGGACGGCAGCGGCGTCGTCCCCCCGAGGAGCGCCGCAACAACCTCCGTGCACCCCAGGGAGGGATCGCGCGCCAGGAGCAGTGCGGCGGCCCCGGCTGCGTGCGGCGCCGCCATCGAGGTGCCGCTCTTCACCGCGTAGCCCCCGCCGGGGACGGTGCTCAGGATCGCGTCTCCCGGCGCCCCGAGGTGCACGGACGACCCGCCGTAGCAGGAAAACGGCGCGAGAAGATCCCGTCGGTCCGTGGCCGCCACCGCGACAAGGTTTGGGCAGTCGTAACCTGCGGGATAGAAGCGGGTTTGATCGTTGTCGGATCCGCCGTTCCCCGCCGCGGCGATTACGACGATCCCCTCGGCCTGGGCGGCCAAGATCGCCTCCTCGAGGGCGCGCGAGCGGGAGGGCCCGCCCCAGGAGGCGTTGATCACCCGGGCGCCGCACCTCCGCGCATAGTGGATCGCCGCGACGGCATCCGCGATCGTCCCATACCCCGAGGCGCCGAGGAATTTGAGCGGGACGATACGCGCCCTCCAGCAGACGCCCGCGACCCCGATGCCGTTGTCTCCCGCTGCGGCGATGATCCCCGCACAGTGCGTCCCGTGCCCGTAATCATCGTCGGGATCCGGATCGCCGTTGGCGAAGTCCCACCCCAGGAGGTCGTCGATGTAGCCGTTCCCGTCGTCGTCCACGCCGTTCCCAGGGATCTCGCCGTCGTTGCGCCAGATGTTCGGCGCGAGATCCGGATGGCGACAGTCGATGCCACTGTCGATCACCGCCACCACGACCCCTCCCCCGGTGGCGATCTCCCACGCCTGGGAGGCCCTGATGTCGGCGCCCTCGACCCCCCCGTCCGTCCCGCGGTTGAGGAGCGCGTACAGTTCCCCGAAGCGGGAGTCGTTTGGAACGGCCTGCGCCTTCACGAGGTAGTTCGGCTCGATGTACTCGATGGGGGATGCGCCGCCCGTCCGGCGCCTGTACACGAACTCCTCGAGCCGGAGCCCCTTCGGCGTTCTGATTCTATGGAGCGTTGCCCCGGGAGCGATCTCCTCCACCGCGCAGCCGGCGCCGGCGAAAAGAGATTCGACCTCGCCGGCGGCGGCGCCGGCCCGGATACCGCAGAGGTAGTCGCCCTCGACGCGATCGAGGAAGCGCATCGGCGGCGGCGCCGCGGCGCACGGCCGTGCAGTGCCCATGGCGAGTATGCAGAACAGTAGCCGATACAGCTTCATAGGCCGGCCGCTCCCTGAAGAGCGTTTCACCTATCGCCGCATCGTTCATTTTTTGGGCTCATGACGGAATTTTGTGAGCCCAGGCCCATGGTTGGAAGCGTCCCATCCATGGGGTACAGGTTTGTATGATCTTGAGTTTCATGTACTCCTCGTCCCGATAGCCATAGGCACGACGG
>JAAYCL010000019.1 GCA_012729785.1 Chlamydiota bacterium
ATATACTGACAAGTTTTCGGTTCGGCCCCCTAGGGGGCCAAGGGAAGATGCACTCTCCACGGAGTGAATCTCAAAACCGGACATTTTAACTTTGCTAGAAATAGGACATTTTAACTTTGCTATTACATGGCCGCGCGAATATCTTGTGCGGCAGGAGGGTTTGCGGTATACTGTAATGTTCTGTTCGGCTGATTTTCCACACAGGGGGTGCATACGATGCACAGCTATGTCTACTACTTCGGCGCGGGGAAGGCGGCCGGCGACGCCTCGATGAAGGCGCTCCTCGGCGGGAAGGGGGCCAACCTCGCCGAGATGACCAACCTCGGCATCCCGGTCCCGGCCGGCTTCACCATCACCACCGAGGTCTGCACGCACTACTACACGCACAAGCGGAGCTACCCCAAGGGCATCCGGGGAGAGGTCGATCGCGCCCTCGCCCGCGTCGAGAAGGCGATGGGGGCGCGCTTCGGCGACGCGGAGAACCCGCTCCTGGTCTCGGTGCGGTCCGGCGCCCGCGCCTCGATGCCCGGGATGATGGACACGGTCCTCAACCTCGGCCTCAACGACGTGACGGTCGAGGCGCTTGCCCGCCGCACGGGCAACGAGCGCTTCGCGTGGGACTGCTACCGCCGCTTCGTGCAGATGTTCGGCGACGTCGTCCTCGGCCTCAAGCCCGAAAAGAAGGACGACGTGGACCCGTTCGAGGAGATCATCGAGCGGGTGAAAAAGGCGCGCGGGGTGAAGAACGACACCGAGCTCACCGCCGGCGACCTGCGGGGGCTCGTCCGCGACTTCAAGGCGGCCATCAAGGAGAAGACCGGCCACGGCTTCGAGGAGGACCCGCGCGCCCAGCTCTGGAAGGCGGTCGGCGCGGTCTTCGGCTCCTGGCAGAACGCCCGCGCGATCGCCTACCGGAAGCTCAACCGCATCCCCGACGACTGGGGCACCGCCGTCAACGTCCAGGCGATGGTCTTCGGCAATATGGGCGGGGATTGCGGCACCGGCGTGGCGTTCACGCGCGACGCGGCCACAGGCGAGAAGCGCTTCTACGGCGAGTACCTCCTGAACGCCCAGGGCGAGGACGTCGTCGCCGGCACCAGGACTCCGAACCCGATCGCGAAGCTCGCCGAGGAGATGCCCCGCGCCTACGCGGAGCTCGAGAGGATCTACCGCAAGCTCGAGAGGCACTACCGCGATATGCAGGACCTCGAGTTCACGATCCAGAAGGGGAGGCTCTGGCTTCTCCAGACGCGCTCCGGCAAGCGGACCGGCTTCGCCGCGGTGCGCATCGCGGTGGAGATGGTGAAGGAGGGGCTGATCGGGAGGGACGAGGCGCTGCGGCGCATCGACCCGATGCAGCTCAACCAGCTGCTGCGCCCCGTCTTCGACGCCGCCGAGAAGAAGAGGGCGACCGACGGGGGGCGGCTCCTGGCGAAGGGGCTGAACGCGGGACCCGGCGCCGCCTCGGGCGCGGTGGTGTTCAACGCGGCGGACGCCGAGGAGGCGGCGGGGCGCGGCGAGAAGGTGATCCTCGTCCGCATCGAGACCTCCCCGGAGGACATCAGCGGGATGTCGGCGGCCGAGGGCATCCTCACGGCGCGCGGCGGGATGACCTCGCACGCGGCGCTCGTCGCCCGGCAGATGGGGAAGGTGTGCGTCGCCGGCTGCGGGGCGCTCGAGATCGATTACCGCGCCCGCGAGATGCGGGTGAAGGGCGTCGTCGTCAGGGAGGGGGAGCCGATCTCGATAGACGGCTCGACGGGCGAGGTGCTCGCGGGCCCCATCAAGACCCTGCCCTCGGAGGTGCTGCGGGTCGTGTTGTACAAGACGATGCGGCCGGGCGAGTCGCGGATCTACCGCGACTACGCGACGCTGATGAAGTGGGCGGATGCCGCGCGGAGGCTCGGGGTCAGGACGAACGCGGACCAGCCGGACCAGGTGCGGAACGCCATCGCCTTCGGGGCGGAGGGCATCGGGCTCTGCCGCACCGAGCATATGTTCTTCGAGGGCGACCGGATCGACGCGGTGCGCGAGATGATCGTGGCGGAGGATGCCAAAGGGCGCCGCGCGGCGCTCGCGAAGATCCTCCCGATGCAGAAGGAGGACTTCAAGGGCATCTTCCGGGCCCTCAAGGGGCTGCCGGCCACGATCCGTACGCTCGACCCGCCGCTCCACGAGTTCCTCCCTCACGGGGACGCGGAGATCAGTGACTTGGCGGCGAAGATGGGCATCGCGGAGGAGCTGCTGCGGCAGAAGATCGCCAGCCTCCACGAGGCGAACCCGATGCTGGGCCTCCGGGGCTGCCGGCTGGGGATCGTGTACCCCGAGATCACCGAGATGCAGGCGCGCGCCATCCTCGAGGCGGCGGTCGAGGTGGCGGCCGAGCGGCTCCCCGTCCGGCCGGAGATAATGATCCCGCTCGTCGGGGTCGTCACGGAGCTCGAGGCGCAGAGGGCGGTCGTGGACCGGGTCGCCCGCGAGGTCTTCGCGGCGCGCGGCCGCAAGGTCGCCTACACCGTCGGGACGATGATCGAGCTTCCGCGGGCGGCGATCACCGCCGACCGGATCGCGCAGGTAGCCGAGTTCTTCTCCTTCGGGACCAACGACCTGACGCAGACGGTGTTCGGCCTCTCCCGCGACGACGCGCAGGTCTTCCTGGCGAAGTACGTGGCGGACAAGCTGGTGCCGGAGGACCCGTTCCAGTCGGTCGACCAGGACGGGGTCGGCTACCTGATGCGCCTCGGCGTGGAGCGCGGCCGGTCCGTGAGGCCCGGGTTGAAGGTGGGCATCTGCGGCGAGCACGGCGGGGAGCCGGAGTCGGTGAAGTTCTGCCACCGGATCGGGCTCGACTACGTGAGCTGCTCGCCGTTCCGCGTCCCGATCGCGCGACTCGCGGCGGCGCAGGCCGCGCTCGAGGAGAAGGCGGCGGCGAAGCCGTCCCGCAGGCGCGCCCGCGCGGCGAGGCGCCGGGGCGGGCGCTGAGGCATCCCCCCTTCCCGGGGGAGAAGGGCCACGGATGGGCGGGAAGGACACGGTCCAGCTCTATCTCCGCGATATCGGGGAGATCCCTCTGCTCACGCGCGAGGAGGAGATCGCCCTCGCCCGGAAGGCGGCCCGCGGCGACGAGAAGGCCCGCCAGCACCTGATCAAGGCCAACCTCCGGCTGGTGGTGAAGATCGCGCGCCGGTACGCCCATCTCGGCCTCTCCCTGCTCGATCTCGTCGAGGAGGGGAACCTCGGGTTGATGCGGGCGGTCAACAAGTTCGACGTGCGCAAGGGGAACAAGCTCAGCACCTACGCGGCCTGGTGGATCAGGCAGTTCATCCTGCGGGCGCTGGCCAATCAGGGGAAGATGATCCGCATCCCCGTCTACATGATGGAGAAGATCCAGCGGATCCACCGCAAGGATGAGGAGCTCACCCAGAGGTACGGCAGGCCCGCGCAGCCGAAGGAGATCGCCAAAGCGCTGAAGATCCCGGTCCAGAAGGTGCGGCAGATGCTGGAGATGGACCGGAGGCCGCGCTCGCTCCACTCCTCCATCGACGGGGAGGGGGTCAACGAGCTGATCAAGGTGATCGAGGACGTCGACACGATCTCCCCGTCCAAGCTCATCTCCGACGAGGTGGTGCAGGGGAACATCGCGGAGCTGCTGGACAAGCTGAGCGCGCGCGAGGCGGGCATCCTGAAGATGCGGTTCGGCCTCCAGGGGTGTTCCCCGAGCACCCTCACCGTGATCGGGAAGAGGTATCGCATCACGCGCGAGCGGGTCAGGCAGATACAGGAGGCGGGGCTGAGGAAGCTGAAGGCGATCCTGGCGGAGACGAACCGGGGATTCCACGACTTCTAGTCTAGGCGACGGAGGGAGGGGGACACGATGGCCACCGACGGCAAGAGGCTCAGGGATGCGATCCGCAGCGTGCCGGATTTTCCGAAGAAGGGGATCGTCTTCAGGGACATCACCACGCTGATCCGCGACGGGCGGCTCTTCCGGGAGGCGGTGGACGCCGTTTGCGACTGG
Organism: Chlamydiota bacterium; assembly: GCA_012729785.1. Classification (NCBI taxonomy): domain Bacteria; kingdom Pseudomonadati; phylum Chlamydiota; species Chlamydiota bacterium. The sequence goes on from JAAYCL010000019.1 coordinate 4,019, forward strand.
TGCCGGGACAAAAGGATCGAGACGGTCGTCTGCATGGAGTCGCGCGGCTTCATCTTCGGGGCGGCGATCGCCTATGCGCTCGGGGCGGGGGTGGTGCCCGTGCGGAAGAAGGGGAAGCTCCCGCACGAGACCTTCAGCGCCGAGTACGAGCTCGAATACGGCACCGATTCGCTCGAGATCCACAGGGACGCCTTCCCCGCCGGGAGTCGCGTCCTCATCGTGGACGACCTGCTCGCCACCGGCGGGACCGCCGCCGCGACGGCGCAGCTCGCCGCGCAGCTCGACGCCAGGATCGCCGGGATCGCCTTCATCATCGAGCTCACCTTCCTGAAGGGGAGGGAAAAGCTCGAGGGGTTCGACGTTCTCTCCCTCGTCCAGTACGCCTCGGAAGAGGAGTGAGGCGGGGGTGCGGGAAATACACGATGCGGTCCCTCCCATCCGCGCGTCGCGCGCGGCCGCATCCAGCCGTGACGCGGACGCCGCCGCGCATGGTGAATGCTCGCGGGGGCCGACGCGTCGCATGACGCTGACCAGCGCGCTATGCGCCGATGACAATCCGGTCGTGGCCTATCGGGCGAGGAGACTGCTTGCCGGCGAATCGGAGCAGTCCCGCTCGATGCGCGACCTGCGGCGTGCCGTCGGGCAGTCCGGGATGGCGCGGGATCTCCTGCGCGGGCTTTGCATGGAGCGCTGGAGTCCCTATCGCAAGTGGCAGGGGCCGCACTGGACCCTGTACTCGTTGGCGGAGATCGGATTCCCGCCGGGGGACGAGAGGCTGCTCCCCTTGCGCCGGCGGGTGATGGACTGGCTCTTCTCGCCGGCGTTCCTGAAGCCCCCCAGCACGGCGATCTATCCCGACCAGCCCGAGAGGCCGCGCCGCTGCGCCTCGATGGAGGGTGTCGCCATCTGGTCGCAGCTCGAACTGGGCATCGTCGATGAAGCGCGCGCGCCCCTCCTCGTGGATCGTTTGGCAGCCTTTCAGTGGCCGGACGGCGGCTGGAACTGCGACAAGCGTCCGGGGGCGCACACCTCCTCCGTGCAGGAGACGCTGCTCCCGCTTCGAGGGCTGGCCGCCTGGCATCGCGCGACCGGGGACGACCGGGCGCGGCGCGCCGCGAACAAAGCGACCGAGTTCCTGCTCCGGCGGCATCTGCTCTGGCGCATGGGGGACGGGGCGCTCATCGAGCCTGAATGGGGAGGGCCTGTCGACAAGATCCAGTACCCGATCCGCTTCTACGATCTGCTGAGCGTGCTCCTCGTGATGACGGAGATGGGCCTGGTGCGCGACCGGCGCTGCCGCCTCGCCCTCGACCTGCTCGAACGCAAACGCCTTGCCGACGGCACGTTCCCCGTCGAGTGGACCAACGCGAGGCGGGAGCGCCGGATCGAGACCCGCGGCACCTACGCGGACTGGGGGCCGCGGCACGTGAGGAAGGGCAACCCGTTTGTCACCGTCGACGCGCTGTATGTGCTCAAGGCGGCCGGACGGGGGGTCTGAGCCGGGGCCGGGGCTCCTTTTCAGCTGGACAGGGTCCGGCGCATCGGTACAATTGCGGCGGTGGCGCGCGGGCTGCGCCGCGCGCCGTGACGCCGAGACGGGGCAGGACACGTGACCAACCAGAAGCGCGTCGCGCTCACCGACCGTGGGGAGTCGCTCCTCCAGATCAGTCTCGCCATCAACGCCCGCAAGGAACTGCGCTCCATCCTCGAGACGATCGTCACGCACACCCGCAGCCTCCTCGGCTGCGCCGACTCGAGCATCGTCCTCTGGGACCGCCGACAGGGGGTCTTCAAGCACGGCGCCTCCACCAACATCGGCGCGGAGGTGTCGCGCCGCGTGCGGCGCGAGGGCGGCGCGACGCGCTGGGTCGTGGACCACCGCGAGCCCGTTCTCGTCCCCGACACCCGCCGCGACCCGTTCATCGCCAACCCGATGATCCCCGAGGGCGGCGTCATGGCCTACACCGGCGTCCCCATCGCGCAGGGCGACGAGGTGCTGGGGGTCCTCTACGCCCTCTACGCGACGACGCACAAGGCCACCCCCGACGATCTGTGGCTCCTGACGCAGGCCGCGGCGATGGCGGCCATCGCCATCCAGAACTCCCGCCTCCTGCATTCGCTCGAGGAGATCAACAACTTCAAAAGCGCGATGATCCGGATGCTGGTCCACGATCTCAACAACATCCTGCAGTCGCTCATGGGGGGGATCGAGATCCTTCGCCATTGCAACCGGGACGCCGATCGCGTCGATTTGGAGCGCATCGACGTCTCGATGATGCGGATGCGCCGTCTGGTGGAGGGGATCCTCCGCTACGAGAGGATGACGTCGGTGGAGGAGATCGCGCGCGGGCCCGTGGACCTGAACGCCGTCGCCGAAAAGGCCGCGAAGGTTTTCGCCGAGGCCGCGGCGGGGAAATCCCACCGTCTGGTTCTGGCGCTGTCGACGGAACCGTGTACGGCGTACGGGGACCGGCTCCTGCTGGAGGAGGCGGCGTTCAATCTGGTCTCCAACGCCGTCAACTACACCTCCCCGGGGGGGACGATCACCCTCCGGACGAGCGCAACGGAGGACGGGTACGTATTCGAGGTCGCGGACACCGGCTCGGGCCTCGAGGCGGAGGACCGGGAACGGATCTTCGAACCGTTCGTGCGCCTGAAGAAGGCGGGGCGGGTCAAGGGGAACGGCCTCGGCCTCCACCTCGTCCGGACCATCGTCGACCGTCACGCGGGGACGATCGTTGTTTCCGGAACCCCCGGGAAGGGCTCCACGTTCACCGTGACGCTCCCCTCGCGCTGAGGGCGGCCGCGCGGCCGTTGCGTATGAAGCAGCGTTCGACGAAATGCGCCGTTTCCCGCGCCGTCCGCGCGGCACCACGCCGCAGCGCGCGGAAAATCGGGGTGTGCGACCGGATACGACTCGCGCGCTGGGCCGCGGAATGCGCGGAGGGCGTCCTGACGGTCTTCGAGCGGCGCGTCCCGGGCGACGCGCGGCCCCGCGAGGCCATCGCCGCGGCGCGCGCCTGGGCCCGCGGGCGTATGTCGATGGCCGCGGCTCGGGCCGCGGCGTTCGCCGCCCACGCCGCCGCCCGCGGCGCCGGGGATCCGGCGGCGGCCGCCGCGGCGCGCGCGGCAGGCCACGCCGCCGCCACCGCGCATGTGGCCGCGCACGCGCGCAGCGCCGCCGACTACGCGGTCAGGGCGGGCGCCGAGCGAACGCGGCAGCTGCGGCGTCTTCCCGTGCGCCTGCGCGCGTTCGTCTCTCCGCCGTCACGGCGCGGCGAGACATGCCGCCGCGCTCCTTGCCCCCGCCTCCCGCGGACCGGGCGCGGGAAGCAGGAATCTCCGGATAGGAGCGCGGGGCATTGTATGCTACACTAGCGCACCTGACGGCGACTGTCTTGTCGAGATTGTCGCGCACCCCCACCCCTCGGCCGGGGGCGGGGGGGGCGGCGTCTGCGCCCGTAGCTCAGAAGGATAGAGCACAGGATTCCTAATCCTGGGGTCGCGCGTTCGACTCGCGCCGGGCGCACCATGCATGCATCGGGGAGTTGGTCGTTCCTGGGTTCCAGGGGAAGGGTGCGGCACTGTGGAGCCGATCATGATCGATTTTCACGCGCATACGCTGCTGAGCGACGGTGAGTTGATCCCCTCTGAATTGGCGAGAAGGGCGGAGGAGAAGGGGTACCGCGCCCTCGGCATCGCCGACCACGTGGACGGATCGAACGCGGATCTCGTCATCCCGCGCCTCGTCTCCGTCTGTTGCGATCTCCGGGAGGTGATGGACATCGACGTCATCCCGGGCGCGGAGATCACGCATGTGCCCCCGCCGCTCATCGCGCCGCTCGTCGCCCGCTGCAGGAAGCTCGGCGCCGAGTATGTCATGGTGCACGGCGAGACGCTCGCGGAGCCGGTGAAGGCGGGGACGAACGACGCCGCCCTGAAGGCGGGCATCGATATCCTCGCCCACCCGGGTTTTCTCCTTCCGCGGCAGGCCCGCGAGGCCGCGTCGCGCGGGATCTTCCTCGAGCTCTCGGCGCGGCAGGGGCACTGTCTGGCGAACGGGCTCGTGGCGCGCCAGGCGGTCGCGGTTGGCGCCAAACTGCTCGTCGGCTCCGACGCGCACTCCCCGCGGGACCTGCTCTGCCCCGAGGACCATCTCCGCGTCACGCGCGGCGCGGGGCTGAGCGACGAGGATGCGCGGAAGGCGCGCCAGAACGCGGAGCGGTTCTGGGCGGCGATCAAGAAGCGGCGCGGCTGAGGCCGGGGGGGAAAACGAATGTCGAGAAGGGACCGGTTCGACCAGACACCCGAGGACAGGTTTGTTCTCGCCGCCTACCAGCTGTTCGACTGGGTGGGGAGGCACAGGGCGCTGTGCGCGGCCGCCGCGGTGGCCGCAGCCGGCGCCGTTCTCGCCGGCATGGCGTACCTGAATCAGCTGCGCGCCTACAACGAGAACGCCGCAATCGCCCTCGATGCCGCGGGGACCTCCGCGGAGTACAAGGCGGTCGTGGACACCTACCCCGGAAGCCCCGCGGAGCCGGCCGCCCTGTTCCGTCTGGGCAGGAAGCTCGCGGACGAGGAGCGCTACCAGGAGGCGGAGGAGGCGTTCGCCCTGCTCGCCCGCTCGTACCCGGCGCACCATCTCGCCCCGGACGCCCTGGTGTTCGCGGGGATGCTCTGCGCGCAGCAGAAGAAGTTCGACGAGGCCGAGAAGCGGTACCGGGGGGCGGCGGAGCGGTACCCCGGCTCGTTCTCCGCCCCACGGGCGCTGCTGGGCCTCGGCGCCTGCTACGAGGAGATGCGCCGTCCGGACGACGCGAAAGCCGCATACGGGAAGCTCGTCGCCGACTACGGCTCCAGCGATTTGGCCAAGGACGCGGAGGCGAGGATCTCGAGACTCGCGCAGGCGCCACCCGCCGTCGAGACGAACAGTGCGGCGAAAGGGGGAGAGGGGGGCGCACCCGTTGAATGACGAATAGCCCTTGACAGGAACCGGCCTCGGGCATATTCTTTGTGTGCATGGGGCGCGTCTTTGAGCGGGCGCGAAAGGAAAAACGGAAATGAGCGATCCCATCATCGAGATCACGGGAGATATCTGGATCAGCTTCTAGGGGGCTGTCCCCCGGGCGGGCTTTCGTCGTCAGGGAGCCGTCGTCAGAAATGACCCGTGGGGCGCACGGCGCTCCGGCGGGCGCGCAGTCCAGGAGAAATCCTGGCTTTTTTGTCTTCGAAAGAATCTTCCGCCTCTCGCGGGTTGTGCGAACCGATGAAAAAGATCGTCAAGACGGTCCTGTTCAGCCAGGAGCAGATCTCGAAGCGCATCGCCGAGATGGTGAAGCGCATCGACGGGGATTTCCGCGGCAAGGACCTTGTCATGGTCGCGGTGCTCAAGGGCAGCGTGGTCTTCCTTGCGGACCTTGTCCGCGGTTTCACGCGTCCGCTGGCGTTCGATTTCATCGGCGTGAGCAGCTACGGGAACAGCACGAAATCGCTCGGCGTGGTGACGCTCGAGAAGGGGATCACGGTGGAGGTGGCGGGCAAGAGCGTGCTGGTGGTGGACGATATCCTCGACACCGGCAGGTCGCTCGCCTTCGTCAAGGAGTACCTGCAGAAATTCAAGCCGAATGAGATCAAGATCTGCGTCCTCCTAGAGAAGAAGGAGACGCGGTTGATCGACATCAAGGCCGACTACGTGGGGTTCGAGATTCCCAACGTCTTCGTGCTCGGCTACGGTCTCGACTACGAGGATCGATACCGGCACCTGCCGTACATCGCCTCCTTGAAAGAGGAGTACTACCACGAGCTGGCCGAGCGCGGGATCGGTCCCGTCTGAATCCCCACAGGCGGCACATCGTGGTTTCCCCGCGTGCGATACCGGCCGGGGAGGCAGGAAGGTTTCGGCACACCGTAGGGTGAGGTTCTTTCCTGTCGCAATCCCTGGCGGATCTGCTATACTCTGTCGTCTGCGCTGCGGGATCGTCTAACGGTAGGACGGCTGGCTCTGGACCAGTTAGTCCAGGTTCGAATCCTGGTCCCGCAGCCACTTCACCACTGCTTCTGCGGTGTGGTTTCCGGTTTTTCGGAGCAGCGCGCCTTGGAAACGGGAAACCGGCGACTGTTGGGAAGGCGCCATCGTCTAGTCTGGTCTAGGACACCGGGTTCTCAACCCGGTAACTGGGGTTCAAATCCCCATGGCGCTACCATCCTCCCGCGCAACGAGTTACGGGGGATTCGGTAGTGGGCAAACGGAATCCCGCCCGCCGAGCCTCAGAAACCGCCCCCCCAATCTCCAGAATCTCCGTCCACGAAGCGATTCCCCTCGGCAGGCAACTGGACAAGGTCCTCCAGACCCACCACGACGAAGACCTCGAATGGGCCTACGCCTCCCTTGGAATCCGCTACGAAGCATAGGGGTCACCTATGTAGGCAGAAGGCAAGCGTAAAGACACCTTGCCAGTAAGGCCTGCCCCCCTGCACTGAACTTCCACGCTCTTCTCTTGCCAGCCGGGCTGAGTATCAGTGAAGCACTGGATTG